>JANNQE010000154.1:0-10829 GCA_031441625.1 Planctomycetia bacterium | reverse complement strand
CCGAGGTGAACGACTTCTTCCCCCCACCTGGAAGTGCTGGAACTGATCGGCGCGGGTGGCATGGGGGCGGTGTACACGGCCCGTCAGCCGGCGCTGGATCGCGTCGTGGCGTTGAAAATCGTGCAGTCCCCGCGGGGCGATGAAGACCCGGTGTTCACCGAGCGGTTCGCCCGCGAGGCCCGCGCGATGGCCAAGCTCGATCACCCGAACATCGTTACCATCCACGAGAGCGGCGAGGCCGGCGGGCTGCCCTTCCTGCTCATGGAGTACATCGACGGCGTGACGCTCCGCGAGGCGATGGTGAACCGTCTCCTGACGACGACCGAGGCACTCGCCGTCATCCCGCAGGTGTGCGACGCGCTCGACTTCGCCCACCGGCATGGTGTCGTTCACCGCGACATCAAGCCGGAGAACATCCTCATCGACCAGACCGGGCGGGTGAAGATCGCCGACTTCGGGCTGGCGAAACTGGCCGACCCGAAGAACGTGACACTCACCCGCACCCAGCAGGCGATGGGCACCCCGCACTACATGGCCCCGGAGCAGTGGGAGCGGCCGAACGAGGTGGACCACCGGGCCGACGTGTACGCCCTCGGCGTGGTGCTATACGAACTGCTGACGGGTGAGCTGCCGCTCGGCCGGTTCGCGCTGCCGTCCGAAATGGGGAAGGGCGATGCGAAGCTGGATCAGGTGGTGATTCGGGCGATGGCGAAAGACCCGAACGAGCGGTATCAGAACGCCGGGCAGATGAAAGCAGCGCTCAGCGGGGTGAAGGTGGCCGCGTTCAGTCCCGTCGTGCCGCCGAGGCGGAAGGGGTTCGCCGCGGCCCTGCGGGCGTGGATGCGCCGGCCGCCCATCTGATCCGCCTATCCGCGGCACACGCATTCGGGGTACGATGGACGCGTCCTCTCCGCTCGGGAGAACGAGCCGATGCGATCCCTCCGTCACCTCTTGGCCGTGTTCGTCGGTTGTGGGTTCGTTGTCGCGGCCGACCCGCCCAAGCCGACGAAGTCGCCCGATGAGCTGGTGCGCGACCTGTCCGACCCGAACTTCCGCACCCGCGAAGCCGCCACCCGCGACCTGTGGAAGCTTGGCGAAAAAGTCCGGCCCGTACTCGAACAAGTGATCAAGGACGGTTCGCCCGAGGCGGTCGAGCGGGCCGAGGGCATCCTCGCCAAGTTCGATTGGGGCATCACCCCCGACACGCCGAAAGACGTGCTGACTCAGATTCAGGCGTTCCGCGAAGGGAGCTACGCCGACCGAGAACGTGCTGTGCTCGCGCTGGCTGACGAAGGGCCGCCCGGACATCACGCACTCCGCAAGCTGTTGGTCAAACAATTTCCCGACGCGCAGAGTGACCCGCCTGGATCGGCCCGCGATTTGATGTTCGCCCGTTTCGGACGCGCCATCGCCGCCCGCGTGCCGGTGCTCCTCTACGACGGCAAAACCGACGAAGCCGAGAGCCTGCTCGAAATGAACCTGCTCGGCCCGTCGGAGGACCACGCCCGCCATTACGTGCTGTTCATGGCGGCCCGCGGGAAGACGACCGCGGCGGTGACACGCCTGCTTGACCTGTGGAAGAACCGGCCGGACAACGTCGGCGTGGGCATGGCACTCGTGTACGCCCACCGCGCCGCCGGCGACGGCGCAAAAGCCAAGACGCTGCTGAAGGAACTCGCCGCTTCGCACCCGCAGTTGGAGGAGCGGTACGACAGCCTGCTCGTCGATCTCGGAGAGTGGGCCGAGTTGATCGACCGCCCGGCCCGCAGCCCGAACTCGGCGGAGGGATTGAAGGCGTTCCGCCTGCGGCTGGCCAGGAAGGCGGATGAAGCGGACGCCGTTCTGAAGGAGTTGACCACCGCCGACACGTCGTACTCCCGCGGGTTCAGCGTCGAGCCGGCTGCCGTCGGGCTGTTTGTGAACGGCCGCACGGCCGACGGGCTGAACCGACTGAAGGCGAGCGAATCGGCCCCGCACATCGCCGCCGACATTCACATCGCCCGGCTGGATTACGCCGCCGCACTCGACCTCATCAAGGCGGGGCTGGCCGAAGACAACGGCACCGTGAAGGACGGCGAAGACGCGCGGGTGAGTCGCGCACTGAACACCCTGTACAAACTGAAGCGGGCGCGGCTGCTCGCCCAACTCGGCGAGCGGGACGCGGCCGTTCAGGTGCTCAATTCACTGGAAGACGTGGCCGACCGCTCGGACCGGGGGGTGCAAACCGAACTGGTCCGCACCGCCGTCCGCAGCGGCTTCCCGAGCGTCGCCGCCGGCTTCCTCGGCAAGATGCAGGCCCGCTGGGACGAGACCGGCGGGGGCATCAGCACGAGCGTGTACGACCCGTTCGAGGCGCTCTTCGACACGGACGCCGACGCCGCCCGCTTCTGGTGGAAGGTGGTGCGGTTCGCCGACGCGAAGGGCGACCCGGCCGAGCAGATGCGGACCGTGCGCGAACTGCTCACCGGCAAGTTGAAGCCCGACGCCGTGGCCGGGTGGTTCAAGACTGCGGCCGAATACGCCGCGAAGAGCGAACACGCTGATCACATGACACCGGCCTCGTCGGACGCGGTTCGCCACGCGCTCGCACTCGCCGCCGCTCACCGGGCGAATGGCGACACGAAGAGCGCGGTGGAGGTACTGGGAGCGTTCGCCGACCGCGGGGTCCACACCCGCACGGAGTCGTCGCGGGCCTGGATTTTCGGGCTGGACGAGACGTTCCGCCTGTGGGTCGATCTGGGCGACTGGCTGGGCGAACTCGGCCGACACGCCGACGCCGCGAAGCGGTTGGAGCAAGGCTGGCGGCTGCACCCGAACAACGCCGTGCTGCTCTACCTGAGCGGCAAAGCGCTCGTCGCGGCCGGGCAGGAGAAGGAAGGGAAACGGCGAATGGAGTTGTCCCACGTGGTGCCGCTTGGGAACCCGCAGCTCCGCGGGCGGTTCCTCGAAGAGTTGGTGAACCGCGGAGAGAAGGCCGACATGCGGACCGAGATTGCCCGCGTCGCCGAGTGCGCGTGGGGCATCGACACGAACACGTCGGGCAACGTGTGGAACCAGGTAGGCCGCGCCGCGGTGGTGCTCCACGAGTACGCCACCGCCATCGCCGCCCAGCGGAAGAGCCAGCATTTCGTGCTAAAGACATCGAACATCGTGTACGTCGAGGGGTACGCCTACGCCAACGTGCCGGCGCTCGTGCGGGGGCTGGAAGGGCGGCAGTTGGTGGCCGCGGGCAAGGTGAAAGACGGGCTGGCCGCGACCGACGACGCGCTGGCGATGGTGCCGACGCACACCGAGACGCTTCACGGGATGGTGGCACTGCTCGACAAGAAGGGCGAGACCGCCGCGGCCGACAAGCTGTTCGCGTCGGCGTGGGACCGCTACGCCGTCGCCATCAAAGGCAACCCGAAGAGCGCGTGGCTGAAGTATCAGGCCGCGTGGCTGGCCGTCGGGTGCCGTCGCCAGAAGGAGACAGCGCTGAAGTACGCCGCTGCAGCGGTGGCCGACGACCCGGACCACAAGGGCTACCGCGAGACGCTGGCCGAGGCGCACTTCCGCAACGGCGACCGCGCGAAGGCGACCGCGGTGATGACCGCCCTGGCGACCGACGACCGCCGCAACTGGCACTACAAGCGGCAACTGGAGAGGTACAAGTCGGCCGCGTTCGACGCCCCGCTGCCGTTCCAGGACGAGTAGTCTCCCCGCGGTCCACGTATCGCCGGGACGAATCCGCGCGGCCGGCGAGCGGGATACCCGCCGCACTCCGTAACACATCCGCATGAGCGACTTCCTCTGGCACTGCCGCGGGCGGGTGCTGAACCCCGTCCCCCGCCCTCTGGTGATGGGCATCGTAAACGTCACCCCGGACAGCTTCTCCGACGGCGGCAGTTTCCTCGACCCGTCGGCGGCAGTGGCCCACGCGCTGCGGCTGGTGGACGAGGGGGCGGACATCCTCGATGTCGGCGGTGAGTCCACCCGCCCGGACGCCACGCCGGTGAATGTTCAAGAAGAGTTGCGTCGCGTGCTGCCGGTGGTGAGCGAGCTGGTGAAGCGGACGAGCGTGCCCGTTTCCATCGACACGATGAAAGCGGAAGTGGCGGCTCGGTGCGTCGATGCCGGGGCGTGCATCGTGAACGACGTGAGCGGGTTCCGCGACCCGGCCATGATCGCGGCGGCGGCGAACTCCGGGGCGGGGGTGGTCGTCATGCACATGCGGGGCGAACCGACGACCATGCAACTCGACCCGCGGTATGCCGATGTCGTCGCCGAAGTGGATGCGTACTTTGCGGAGCGGATCGACGCGCTGACTCAAGCCGGCGTTCACCCGTCTGCCATTTGCCTCGACCCCGGCATCGGGTTCGGCAAGACGCTTGACCACACCCGGCAGCAGTTGAAGCGTCTGGCGGTACACGCGCGGCACGGCCGGCCGGTCTGTCTGGGCGTTTCACGCAAAGGGTTCCTCGGGCAGATCACCGGACGGTCGCGATCAGAACGCGCGGCCGGCACACTGGCGGTCAACTGCTTTGCGGTGGCGACGGGTGCGGCACACATCTTGAGAGTGCATGACGTGGCCATGACGCGAGACGCGGTGTTGCTGTGGGAGCAGATTCACGGTGAAGTAGATTAGTTGCACCCCTTCTCCGGTCTGTTGCCATGTCCACCCCCCGCTACCTCGTCTCGTTCGACGCCCGCACGGCCGTCCACCGCTTCACCGACGTGCTCGTCATCGGCGGCGGCATCGCCGGCCTGCGGGCGGCGCTCGAGGTGCCCCCGCACCTCGACGTGCTCGTCACCACCAAAGACAAGATCACCGAGAGCAACAGCACCTACGCCCAGGGTGGGATTGCGAGCGTGCTGGCCAAGGACGACACGTTCGAGAACCACGTGGACGATACGCTCGTCGCCGGCGACGGCCTGTGTCACCCGGATGTGGTGGACCTGGTGGTGCGGGAGGCCCCCGACGAGATTGAGAAATTGGTGGAGTGGGGGACCAAGTTCGACCTGGAGAACGGGTCGTTCGCCCTCACCCGCGAGGGGGGGCACAGCCACCGGAGGATCGTTCACGCGCTCGGCGACGGCACCGGGCACGAGGTGATGCGGGCGATCATCGCGAAGGCGAAAGCGGCCGAGAACATCACCCTCTGGGACGAAACCTTCACGCTCGATTTGCTCACCCACGAGGGGGCGTGCGTGGGGGCGGTGTGCTGGCGGCCGGGCATCACCAAGGAACTGATCTGGGCGAAGCAGGTGGTGCTCGCGAGCGGCGGGTGCGGCATGGTGTACCGCGAGACGACCAACCCGCCCGTCGCCACCGGCGACGGCATGGCGGCGGCGTACCGTGCCGGGGCCGAACTGCGGGACATGGAGTTCATGCAGTTCCACCCGACGGTGCTGTACGTCGCCGGCTCTGCTCGCTTCCTCATCAGTGAAGCGGCCCGCGGGGAAGGGGCGTATCTGCGAGACGTTCACGGCGAGCGCTTCATGCTGAAGGACGACCCGCGGCACGAACTCGCCCCGCGGGATGTGGTGGCCCGCGCCATCTTCCGCACGATGGAGCGGACCCAGCACCCGAACGTCTACCTCGACCTGTCGCACCTGCCGCGGGAGACGGTGCTCACGCGCTTCCCCGGCATCAACAAGGTGTGCCGCGGGTTCGGCCTGGACATCACCACCGACCGCATCCCGGTGCGGCCCGGCGCGCACTACACCATCGGCGGGGTGACGACCGACGACCACGGGCGGACGACCCTGCCGAACCTGTGGGCGGCGGGCGAGGTGACGAGCAGCGGCTTGCACGGGGCGAACCGGCTGGCGTCGAACAGCCTGATCGAAGGGCTGGTGTTCGGCGCACGGTGTGGCCGTGGCGCGGCGGAAGCGGCGGCGAAGATGCCGACCACGCTCGCGGCGTTGCCGTTGCGGCACACGGTGGGCGACCCACTGGACGAACCGCTCGACGTGTCCGACGTGACGAACAGCCTGCGGGCACTGATGGTGCGGAAGCTCGGCATCGTCCGTGATCGCACGCGGATGGACGAAGCGCTCCGCGACGTGGACTTCTGGTGCCGGTATGTGCTGGCCCGCGAGTTCCGCGACCGGGCCGGGTGGGAACTGCAAAACCTGCTCACGGTCGCCCGCCTGATGCTCTCCGGGGCCATCGCCCGCGACGAATCCCGCGGCACACACTTCCGCAGTGATTATCCCGCAAGGGATGAGGTGCGTTGGGGGAAGCTGAAGCACACGACGGCACGAAGGTAGCCGCGACCCGTAGGGGAGCGCGTCGAAGGCCGGGAGCGCGGGCGTCCCGCCCGCAGTTGGGTATCTCGCTCCGTCAGTTATTCTCGTTGCTTGGGAGACAAGATGAGACGGAAGATCGAAACTGAAGCGGACTGGCTCGAAGCGGACTACCCGCCGAGGATGATCCGGTTCCTTTCGGAACGAGTGACCGACAGGAAGGAGCATCTGTTGGCGGCTGCATGTTTTCGTAGGGTTTGGCGTCTACTGGTGACGCAAAGAAGCCAACAGGCTGTTGAGGCGTTTGAACAATATGTCGATGGGACGGTAACAGCAGAGCAGTTGGCAGAGGCAAAGGAAGAGGCGTGGCAGTCCAGTTCAGAGATACCAAATCCAGAGGGGAACAACCTGCCAGAACAGCAAGCTCTTGCGGCAATCGGTCTGTCTGCTGACCTGATCGACTTGGTGATGCGGGTCGCAGAGGCAACTGCTTGGGAGAAATTAGGCCCAGGAGGAGTAGGTAGTGGACCGGAGGAAAGGGCCCAAAGTGTTCTCATCCGCGACATTTTCAGCAACCCGTTTCGTCCAGTCGTGTTCGACCCCCGCTGGCAGTCCGAAACCGTCGTCGCGCTCGCAACCGGCATCTACGCCGAGCGAGCGTTCGACCGGATGCCGATCCTGGCCGATGCCCTCGAAGAAGCCGGGTGCAACCACGCCGACATCCTGACCCACTGCCGCGGCGACGGCCCGCATGTCCGCGGGTGCTGGGTGGTCGATCTGGTGTTGGGCAAGCAGTAGGTCGCGGTCGACGGGTGCGGAGCACCGCGAGGCCCGACGGCCAACCCCTCCGGCCCGTTGATATCGCACACTTGGGAAGCGATTGCGGATCGCGCTCAGGCCCGCCCGCTGGCGGTAGAATCACCCACGTTGGAAGGGTGGCAGAGTGGTCGATCGCAACCGCCTTGAAAGCGGTCAACGGGTCAAACCGTTCGGGGGTTCGAATCCCCCCCCTTCCGCTCACCGGCCAGCTCACTTCTCCTCGGTCGGCAGCACCAGTTGGCAGCAGCCCAGGTCGAGCGCCTCTTTCGGGACGCCGGCCATGACCACCTCGTCGAGCACTCGCGGGGTGATCGAGTAGACCACGAACCGCCCCCGCTTCTCCCCGCGGATCAGCTTCGCGTGCTTCAGTACGGTCAGGTGGTGTGACACGTTCAGCGCCGGAATGTTCGCCCCGTCGATGATCTCGGTCACGTTCCGCTCGCCGTCGGACAACAGGCGGATGATGCGCAGTCGCTCCGGGGCGGCGAGCGCGGCGAGCACCTCGGCGCAGCGGTCGGGTTGCAGGGGGTCACGTTTCTTGGCCACGGGCGAGGTCCGTGCGGGCGGTGGCGAGTGCGGTCATTATCCGCGCGGTGGGCAGGTCGGCCAACCTGTCGCCGCGTCGAATTTCCGCGTGCCGGCGGGCGTCTTCCCGGATAACATATTGTCTACAGGGCAGATGTCATCACGTTTATCGCACCCCGGAGCCGCCCGTGTCACGGTCCCACCGCCCCGCCTTCACGCTCATCGAGTTGTTGGTCGTCATCGCCATCATCGCCATTCTCATCGGCCTGCTGTTGCCCGCCGTGCAGAAGGTCCGCGAGGCCGCCGCGCGGATGCAATGCAGTAACAACCTGAAGCAGCTCGGCCTGGCCCTGCACAACTACGAGAGCGCGAACCAGAAGTTGCCCCCACTCTACCCGTTCACCGCCCCGAACTCGGCCGTGCAGGACTACAAGTACACGTGGAGCGTGCTGGCCCAGCTCTCCCCGTACCTGGAGCAGACGAACATCTACAACACGATGGACCTGAACCAGATGATGTACGCCCCGCCCACGTTCCAGATCACCGCCGTCAATCAGTTCGCCGTCGTGCAGAAGGTGAAGATCTTCCTGTGCCCGTCCGACCGCGGGGAGCCGGTGAGCAGTGCGTACGGGGTGCAGAACATGGGGCCGACGAACTACGTCGCCTGCCACGGCAACGGGGTGGCGAGCAACGGCTCGCCGATCAACGGAGACGGCGTCTTTCCGGTGCAGAACGGGGTCCGGATCACCGACATCACCGACGGCACCTCGAACACCGCCTGCATGTCCGAAAGCATCCTCGGGGCGGGCGGGGAGAACGTGCCCGGCTCGTCCGCCCCGCCGGGCGACGAGAAGACGGTGTACAAGTATCTCGGCTTCAGTGGCACCTTGCCGAGCGACAGCACCTGTGCCGGCACCCCGCAGGCGTGGAACGGGTCGAACCACCGCCAGTTCATGTGGGCCTCGGGCGAGCCGCGGTGCGTCAGCTACAACCACTACTACCCGCCGAACACCCGCAACTTCGACTGCGTGGCCAACAACCCGGCCCTGCCGTGGTTCACCGCCGTCGGGTACAAGGCCGCCCGCAGCCGGCACACCGGCGGGGTGAACATGTTGATGGGCGACGGGAGCGTGCGGTTCGCCCGCGACTCGGTAGACGTGACCATCTGGCGGAACGCCGCCACCCGCGCCGGCGGCGAAGTGCCGGGGGACTTCTAACGCATGTCGGCCCCAGTCGCTCAACTCGTTTCACCCGCGGTGCGGCCGTCCGTCGGCTGGCGGTGGGTTCACGTCGGCGTCGCTGCGCTGGCGATGGTGGCCACGCTGCCCGGCCGCACGCACGGGCTGGGCCTGTTCACCGAACCGCTGATGACCACGTTCGCCCTCGGCCGGGAGCAGTACGGGGCGATGAACCTGTGGGCCACACTCTTCGGCGGGCTGTTCTGCCTGCCGTGCGGCTGGCTGATCGACCGCCTCGGATCGCGGGCGGTCATGGCGTCGGTGATGGCACTGCTGGCGCTGTCGGTCGGCGGGTTGGCGTTGTGGCCGGAGGGGTGGTTCGGCGTGTTCGTGCTCATCTTGCTCACCCGCGGGTTCGGGCAGAGCGCGCTGTCGGTCGCCAGCCTCACACTCGTCGGGCGGTCGGCCGGCACGCGGAACGGGTTGGCGATGGGCGTGTACTCGTGCGTCACCACAGTGGGGTTCATTGCCGCGTTCACGGTGTTGCGTGAAGTGGTGAAGGCCGAGCCGAACGAGTGGCGAACGCCGTGGGCCGGCATCGGTGTGGGCGTGCTGGCGTCGGCCATGCTATCGCTGCTGCTGGTGCGGGATCGCGTGGCGGACGTGAAGAATGACTCCACAACCGCGGAGCTGAGCCGCACACTCGGGCAAGCCTTGCGGTCGCCGGCGTTCTGGGCGTTCGCCCTCGGCACGTCGTTCTTTGGGCTGGTCACCTCGGGCACGTCGCTGTTCAACGAGTCGATCCTGGCCGAGCGCGGGTTCTCGAAGGACATCTTCCTGACCGTGACCATTGTGGGCATCCCGGTCGTGCTGGTGGCGAACCTGCTCGGCGGGTGGCTGGCGACGAAACTGCCGCTGGGCAAGCTGTTCGCCGCGGCGCTGCTGCTGCTCGCGGGCACGCTCGGCGTGTTCCCGTTCGTCGTCGCCGAGTGGCAGGTGTACGCCTACGCCGCGGCGCTCGCCGCCGCCGGCGGGGTCATCACCGTCTGCTTCTTCACCGTCTGGCGGCGGTTGTACGGGCCGGCGGCGCTCGGCCGTATCCAAGGGGCGGCACAACTTCTCACCGTACTGTTCTCGGCCGTCGGCCCGCTGCTGTTCGCCACCGCCAAGACCCGCCTGGGCGAGTACGCGATACTGTTCCCGGCGTTCGCGGTGTCGGCGGCGGTGCTGGCCGCGTTCGCGTGGGTGGTGCGGGTGGAACAACCGAACGGGGACGACCGATGAGCGTGACACTGGCTTCGACGTCACTCCGCACGCAGTGGGACCACGACGGGTTCGTCATCGCCCGCGGGCTGTTCGACCCGTCGGAGATGGCCGACGCGCGGGCCGACGCCGACCGCGTGCGGGACGAGTTCGCACACCTGGCGGACACGAAGAACATCCGCTGCCGCTGGCAGGACAACGTGTTCACCGGCGACTGCCAGTTCGACGCCTTCGACCCGATCATCGACCTGTCCCCGGCGTGCAAGAGCCTCGCCTACGACCGCCGGCTGTTCGAGTTGCTCGCCGACCTGTACGGCGGGCCGGCGTGCCTGTTCAAGGACAAGCTGATTTTCAAACTGCCCGGCGCGAAGGGGTACGGCCTGCACCAGGATTGGATCGCGTGGGAGCGATTCCCCCGCACCTTCCTGAGTGTACTAGTGCCGCTCGACCCGGCCGACGAGGACAACGGCTGCACGCTGGTGTACCCTGGCTATCACCACAACGGGCCGCTGTCCGCCGAAGACGGCAGCTACCACGAACTGCCGGCCGACACGGTGGACGAATCGAAGGCCGTGCCGCTGGTGTTGGAGCCGGGCGACGTGGCCGTGTTCGGCGGGTTCACCCCGCACCGCTCGAACGCGAACTTGTCGGACCGCCCCCGCCGCCAGTTGTATTTCAGCTACACGAAGGAAAGCGACGGCGGCGACCTGCGAGAGCAGCACTATCAAGACTTCCACCAGTGGCTGCACACGAAGTACGCCGAACACGGCAAGAGCGGGACGTATTTTGAGTAGCCGGGAGCGCGGGCGTCCCGCC
>JANNQE010000153.1:0-3924 GCA_031441625.1 Planctomycetia bacterium | reverse complement strand
CCGACGAGGCCGACCTGTCGCCGCTCTCCCCGCCCGAACTCGACCCGTCCGGCGTGGTGATCCCCGAAGACGAGACCGTCCCGCTGGTGTACGAGTTCAACATCGAGGTGCGGCCCGAGTTCACCCTGCCCGACTACAAGGGGCTGAAGGTCCGCCGCCCGGTGTACGAGTTCACCGACGCCGACGTGGAGAAGGAAGGGAAGAAGCTGCTCGAGCGGTTCGGCACCATCGTGCCGAAGGACGGCCCGGCCGCGATGGACGACATCATCGTCGCCGACATCGCCATCAAGGACGGCGACACCGAACTGAACACGGTGTCCGACATCCGCCTGCGGGTGGAGAAGAAGCTGGCCCTGGAAGACGGCGTGGCCGAGGACTTCGGCAAGGTCATGACCGGGGCGAAGGCCGGCGACACGCGGGCGGTGAACATCACCCTGGCGAACGAGTTGACCAACGAGAACCTCCGCGGGAAGAGCGTGCAGGCGGTGTTCGCCATCAAGGACGTGAAGACGGTTCGGCTGCCCGAACTCACCCCGGAAGTGCTCGAAGAGTTCGGCGTGCGGACGCCGGAGTCGTTCAACGAACTGGTCCGCACGCGGCTCGAGCGCTACCTGGAGTACACCCAGCGGAACGTGGCCCGCGGCGAGGTGCTCAAGCAACTGGCCGGCACCCAGAACTTCGACCTGCCGCAGGAACTGCTCAAGAAGCAGATCCGCAAGACGCTCGCCCGGCGGGTGATGGAGATGCGGTCGTCCGGCATGGCCGACAACGAGATCGCCGGCCGCCGCCGCCTGCTCGAGCAGGACGCCGCCCGCAGCACCGCGTCCGCCCTGAAGGAGCACTTCGTCCTCCAGAAGATCGCCGAACTGGAGAAGTTGGAGATCGAAGACGCGGACATCGACGCCGAGATCGAGGCCATCGCCGACCGCACCAACGACAGCGCCCGCAAGGTGAAGGGGCGGCTCGAGCGGGAAGACCTGATCGAGGCCCTGGCCACCGAACTGCTCGAGCGCCGCGCCCTCGACCTGGTGCTCCAGAGCGCCACCTACGACGACTACGCCTTCAGCCCGATGAAGGAGATGGACGACGAGAGCGTGTCCACCGTCGACGCCAGCGCGACCGACGAGCAGATCACCCCGGCGGCCGGTTGACCCGTGGCACAGGCATTCCTGCCTGTGCGGTGATCCGGTGGCACAGGCAGGAATGCCTGTGCCACCAGATCACCCCGGCGGCCGGTTGACCGCCTGCGTACAGTACCTCTGACGCGATCGACTCAGGAGGGGGGCGTCGGCCCCCCTCATCCATAGGTGAACCGCGGGCGTCAACCCGCGGGTGCCCTACCGAACCCAGGCGGCTGACGCCGCCGGTTCACCGGAACGAGGCCCAGTCATGTACTTCCCCCCGACCGACCCCCGCGGCGGTGCCACCCCGCACGCCCCGCTCACCGGCGGCACGCCCTTCACCCCGGTCATGCAGTCCGGGTACCAGTGGCAGCGGGAGCGGACGCCCGAGCAACTGCTCCTCGACAACCGCATCATCTTCCTCGGCAGCAGCCGGGAGAACGGCGGCGACCCGTCGATCTCCGACTACATGGCCAACCTGACCATCCAGAAGTTGCTCTGGCTGGCCACCGACAAGAAGTCGGCCGACATCCACTTCTACATCAACAGCCCCGGCGGGAGCATTTCGGCCGGGCTGGCCATCTACGACGCCATGCAGTTCATCGGCTGCCCCATCCACACCTACTGCATGGGCCTGTCGGCGAGCATGGCGGCGGTGCTGCTGGCCTCCGGCACCAAGGGCAAGCGGTACGCCCTGCCGAACAGCAAGATGCTCATCCACCAGCCGCGGGTGGGCGAGGGCGTGTACGGGCAGGTGACGGACCTGGAGATCTACGCCGAAGAGATCCAGAAGATGAAGGGGCGGATGAACGAGATCCTGGCCAAGCACACCGGCCGCACCGTCGCCGAGATCGACACGGCCACCGACCGCGACCGCTTCCTGACGGCCGAAGAGGCGAAGGCGTTCGGGCTGGTGGACGAGGTGCTCGTCCGCCCGGCCGACGTGAAGAAATAGGACCAACCCAATCAGCACGCGGATGACGCGGATTTCAGCGCGGAGGACGCGGATCAGAGCAGAAAAAATTCTCTGTCTTCATCTGCGTTCATCCCGCGCTGAAATCCGCGTCATCCGCGTGCCCTCTTCTCCTTTCCGACCACGAGCCACCCCATGCCACTCATCCCCTACGTCGTGGATAACAAGGGCCGCGAGCAGCAAGTCTTCGACATCTACAGCCGGCTGCTCAAAGAGCGGATCATCTTCCTGCAAGGGCAGGTCCGCGACGAGATGGCCAACCTGATCGTCGCCCAGATGCTGTACCTGCAGTTCGAGGACCCGAAGGCGGACATCCACCTGTACATCAACAGCCCCGGCGGGAGCGTGACCGCCGGCATGGCCATCTACGACACCATGCAGTTCCTCAGTTGCCCGGTGAGCACCTACTGCATGGGCCTGGCGGCGAGCATGGGGTCGATGCTCCTGACGGCCGGGGCGAAGGGCAAGCGGTTCGCCCTGCCGAACGCCGAGATCATGATCCACCAGCCGAGCGGCGGGTTCGGCGGCACCGCCTCCGACATCGCCATCACCGTCGAGAACATCAAGAAGACGAAGGCCCGGCTGAACAAGCTGTACCTGAAACACACCGGCCGCACGCTCGAGCAGCTCGAAAAGGACATGGACCGCGACAAGTGGCTGAGCGCCGGCGAGGCCATGGAGTACGGCCTGATCGACAACGTGCTGGAGAAGTTCCCCGAGGGGATGAGCCGGCCGAAGAGTGATTGATGGAACCGGGAACGGAGTGACCGGGTGGATTAGTTCCCACCCGGTCACTCCGTTCCCGGTTCCAGGGTCGGGGCAATCCGTTCGTCTCGCACCGGATTGTCCGCCCGCACGGGTTCTCCCCGCCGCCCATCGCCTCCCCTTCCCTCACCTCTGGACGGCCGGTCGTTCGATATTCGACAGGATGGCCCGTACCCGAAACACCCCCGACACCACCCGCCGCATTTCGCGGCTCGTGCTGGTGTTCGCGGTGGCGGCGAGTTTGACGGCCGCGGGGTGTGCGCAGATCCGGACCATCGGCGGGCGGAACGACAAGCAGGAGTTGCTCGAAGCCGAACTCCGCACCCGCGAGCGGGAGATTCTCGAACTGCGGTCGGAGAACCAGCAACTCAAGCAGCTCACCGACATTTACGTCCGCGGCAACCCGCCCGGCGGCGTGGTCGTGACCGGGCCGGTGGTGACGATGCCGCCGGGCGCGGTGGTCACGTCAGGCAGCAGTGAAACGGCGATCATCCGTTCTCTCACCCTCGCCACCGGAACCGGCGGGCGCGACGACGACGGCTACCCCGGCGACGAACTGTTGCAGGTGGTGATCGCGCCGAAGGACGCCGACGGCACGGCCGTGAAGGTGCCCGGCAAGGCGGTCGTGACGGCGTACGACATCTTGCCCGAAGGCCAGAAGGTGCCCATCGGCCGGTGGGACGTGACGAACGAACAACTGCGGAAGGCGTGGAAGGGCGGGCTGCTCGGCAGCGGCTACTTCCTGCCGTTGCAGTGGGACTTGCCGCCGACCTCGAGTCGCGTGCGGGTGGCGGTGGTGTTCACCACGAACGACGGCCGCAGCTACGAGAGCGACCGCGACGTGACCGTGAAGCCGCTGCCCGGCATCGGCAAACCGGCACCGCCGCCGACGGTGGTGTTGCCGGGGCCGGGGCCGGCTCCGCCGATCACCATGCCCAGCGGCCCGATCATGCCGGTGCTGCCGCCGAAGGGGACCGTCGTGCCCGATCCGGGAACGATCCTCCCCCCGCCGGGCAGCGTGCTGCCCGTGCCTGAGTTCCCGAAGTAGCCGGCCGGGAGCGCGGG
>JANNQE010000152.1:0-2119 GCA_031441625.1 Planctomycetia bacterium | reverse complement strand
CCCCAGTTGGACCGCGACGCCGACATCGCCGCCCTCCGCGCCAAGATGGAGGCCGTCCTCGGCCAGGTCGCCGACGCCATCAACGCCGCCCCCGACGGGCACGTCATCAGCGGCAGCGAACGCCAGGTCTTCGACCTGTTCGCCACCCTCAAGCAGGAGGCGTTCGAGGCCGGAGTCCAGATGCGGACCGACGCGGCGGAGGCCGCTTTTTCCCCCTCCGAAGGACACCCGGACGGGCCAACGCCTCCTCAATAAGGGCCGCCAGGAGTACACCGTCCTCACCCTCAACGGCCGCCTCCGCATCACCCGCACCCGCTGGCACGGCCCGACCGTCGGCAGTTGCACCGTCCTCGACGGGTCCCTCGACCGGGCCGAGCGGTCCATCTCGGTCGGGGTGCGGGAGATGGCCTGTCGGCTGAACGGCGGCGGCACCCACTTCGACCGCACGGCCGAGAATTTGAAGCGCGCCACGCACGTGGCGGCGAGCGGGGAGACGCTGCGGCAACTGATCGAGGACGAGGGGAAGCAGGTGCTGAAGGCCTTCCGCGAGGGGACGCGGCCGATCACCTGGACGGCCAAAGACTGCCCGGCCGACGCGGGGCAAGACGGGAGTCCGACGCGGGTGGACTTCGGGTGCGACGGGGTGATGGCCCCGATGGTGACGGACACAGAGAAGGCGAAACGACGGGCGAAAACCGAGGGGAAGCGGCGGCGGTGCGGCAAGAAGCGGCGACCGTTGCGTCGGGCGAAGGCGGGGGCGGACCAGACGTACAAGGAGTTCAAGCTGGTGACGTATTACGACGAGGACGTGCGTCACCGGCTGGTGCTGGGCACGAGGGGCCACTGCGACGAGGCGGGTCGGCTGATGCGGCGGCTGGCGGCACGGATCGACCTGGGATCGGCGGCGGAGAAGGTCGGCAACGTGGACGGGGCTCCGTGGATCCGCGGTCAGGTGGAGGGTCGGTCGCTCCCATTCGATGCGTTGGGGTTGGACTTCGACCACCTGTCGGAGCAGGTGCACAAGGGGCGGCGGGCGGTGTTCGGGGAGACGGACCTGGCGGGGACGGCGTGGGCGGGGGAACTGCTGCACGCGTTCAAGCACGACGGGTACGACCCGGCGTGGGAGAAGCTGGTGACGTGGCGGGCGGGGTTGCGGCAGGCCAAACGGGCGGCGGCGGATGCGTTACTGAATGACGTGAGCGAGCGGCGGGCGATGATCCGGTCTCCGGAGTTTTTGGCAAACGGGTGGCAGATCGGGAGCGGCCCGATGGAGTCGTGCTGCAAGACGCTGACGCAGCGGCGGAAGGGGTCGGGGATGCGGTGGGACGCCGATAACGCCGAAGCCATCATGGCCCTGGAGGCGCTGCGGGAGAGCGACCTGTGGCAGACCATCCCTCTTCACGCTCAGGCATCTTCCCCAATAGCCTATGGGGAGGGTAGTTGTGTGATGCTCTTGGGGTGACACGGATGTTGATGGACGCCGTTCTGGAGCGATTCATCGCCCACAGCCCGATGGCGGTCGCGGTTCGCGGGGCGTTCGAGTACGCCCTCCGCCCAACCGCTCTGGACGACCTGTTCGTCCGCACCGTCGGGCACCGGAACGACCGGGAACTCCTGTTCTCCACGTGCGTCGATCTGATGGCCACCGTCGTGTGCCGGGTGAAGCCGTCGGTCCACGCCGCGTACCAGGCCCAGGACCACATCCCGGTGAACGTCACCGCCGTGTACGCCCGCCTGGCCCGTGTCCCGGCGGTCGCCGGGCGGGACCTGGTCCGGCATACCGCCGACCGTCTCGGGCCGGTGATCCGGGCGATGGGCGGTGCGGAACCGGACCCGCTCCCCGGATACCGGGTGAAGGTGCTCGACGGGAACCACCTGGGCAAGACCCAGCGGCGAATCAAGCCGCTGCGGGACGTGGTCGCCGGGCCGCTGCCGGGTCACACCCTGGTGGTCCTCGACCCGGCCCTGGGATTGGCCATCGACGTGGTCCCGTGTGAGGACGGGCACGCCCAGGAGCGGTCCCTGCTCGGCCCGGTCCTGGAGACGGTGGCCGGGAACGACGTGTGGGTCGCGGACCGGAACTTCGGCACCACCGGGTTCCTGTTCGGGATCGCCGGAC
>JANNQE010000151.1:0-4178 GCA_031441625.1 Planctomycetia bacterium | reverse complement strand
CTGAGGTCACTTCTTCGGCTTGTCGGCCAGCTTCAGGTCGTAGGTGATGGCGGTGCCGTCGCGGTCCACTTGCACCTTGATCGTCTCGCCCACCTTGTACGACGGCAGCATCAGCCGCAGGTCGTCGACCGACTTGACGGCGTGCCCGTTGAACTTGACGATCACGTCGCCCGCTTCCAACCCGGCCTTCTCCGCCGCCCCCTTGCCGCCGCCCACTTCCGGCAGTTCCTCGATCTTCGCCCCGGTCACTTTGGCCTTGTCGTCGAACACCACGTTCAGCCCCACCTTGGTGGCCGAGTCGCGGTCGGACGCGCGGCGGAAGTACAGGAGGTCGCCGCGGGCCATGCGGTCCCACTCGTCCTTGAACTTCTCGAGTGGCACGTGCCGGTTCTGGTCGAGCGTCTCGCCGATCTCGCTGTGGATGCCCACCACCTTGCCATCCAGGGTGAACAGCGGGCCGCCGCTGTCGCCGCCCACCAGGGTGGCGTCGGTGCACAGCAGGTCGTTGCGGCGGAAGGTGCCGGCCTTGTCGTAGCTGACGAACCGGCCGGTGCGGACGGGCGGCGGGCGGTCCCGCTTCGGCCCGCCGGGGTGCCCCAGGCTCACGATCCACTGGCCCTTCTTCAGGTCGTTCGCCGCCCCCATTTCGGAGAACGGCCACTGGCCGTCCTTCGCGCCGGGGTAGTCCTTCGGGGCGGGGTCGGTGATCTTGGCCATGCCGCTGTCGTTCAGCGTGTTCAGGCCGAGCGAGATGCCCTTCATGGTGCGGCCGTCGGGCATGACGAACACGACCGCCTCGCGGGGCTTGGCGATCACGTGGGCGGCCGTCAGCACCAGGCCGTCGGCGCTCACGATGACGCCACTGCCGGCGCTCCCGCCGCCGTCCCCACCGAGGAGCAGTGCGACGGTAGTGGGCAGGGCCTTCTGGTACACGCCCTTCACTTTCGTCTGAAGGGCTTTCAGCTCGTCCACCGTTTCGGGGGAACTGACGCGGGCGGTGTCCCACACGACGGCGGCGGTGGGGATGGAAGTCTGCTTGTCCGGGGTGGCCGGCGGGTCGGCCGCCACGACGGGGGCGGCGATGGCCCCCGCAATCCCGAAGGCCAACAGGCGCAGTCTCATCGGTGTGAAACTCCCTCTCATGTGGGGCCGAGCGGGCGCAGCGTGGCCGGTCGGCTTCCCGTGTTCTTCATAAGGTGCCGCGCCGCACGCCCGGACGCAAGCGCGTATTGCCCGGTGAGAGCGTTTTCACGCGATCAACCGCTACCCAATCGTATACCGCGGATCGGCCACTGAGGTGGGGCGTCTGGTCGGGAACTTCACCCGGCCCTGACTTGTTCGCCCGACGCGCGAACTCCGATTATTAGCCCGACGCGCGAGCGAGGGGCCAGCCGGCTTCTCGAAATGTTGGTCGGCCCTCGCTCGCGCGTCGGGCGAACAGGTCACACGGGGGGTGAGGTGTCGTCTCCCGTCCCACTATAATCGCGGCATCCGCCCGAGCGAGCCGCGATGAACATCGTCAAGTGCCCGAACCCGAGCTGCCCGTTCCAGTTCGACGCCACGCTCGTGCCACCCGGTGCGGTCATCGCCTGCCCGCAGTGCCGGCTGCAATTCCAACTGCCGACGGTGGCCGCCGCCACCACCGCCCCGCCGCCCGCCGCCGAACCCGAAGTGCTCGACACCGACCCGCCGCCGGCCGACGACAAACCGACACGTGGCGAACGCCGACGCGACCGCGACCGCAAAGGCGAAGCGGACGCGATGGGCGGGCGGCAGCGCCGCTCCCGCGACACCGACAAGGGCGACGACGCCCCGCCGCCGCGGAAGGGGAACACCGCCCTGCTACTGGTGGTGATGGCGGTCGGGTTCGCGTTCATCTGCTGTGGCGGGGGTGCGGCGGTGCTGTGGGTGCTCGGAGGGGGCGGGCGGAAGCCGTCGAACACCAGCCCGTACTCGTACCCCGACTACGCGCTCTCGTACAGCGGGCCGGGCACGGGGTGGGAGGAGGACAAGGAGACGCAGGGCCAGTGGAAGTTCCGGCTGGACGGCTTCCGGAGCAAGTCGCCGGAGGCGTACATCGCCGTGCAGGTGATGAAGACGGAAGGCGAGGCGGGCAAGGGCGACCTGCTGCCGGCGGCGACGGCCGCGCTGCGAGACAAGTTCGACGACCTGGACGAGAAGTTGACCCCGACCGAGGCGAAGCTGCTCGGCGCGACGGCCGAGATGTACGACTTCAGCGGGGTGTACAACGCGAGCGCGACCAAGCCCGGCTGCCGCGGGGAGGTGTACGCCGTCGCCGTCCGCAACTTGAAAGTGTGGGTGTACTGCTGGGCCGAGCGGGACAAGTTCGACGACCTGAAGCCGACATTCGAAGCCTTCCGCGCGGGCATGAGGCTGGACACGAAGGCGAACGAGCCGAAGATCCAGCGGGCGACGACCGAGTTCCGCACCAACCTCGGGCTGTACACCCTGACCGACACCGAGGGCATCTGGAAGAAGCAGACGGACCCCACCCGTCAAGACCTGGCCGCCGACCTGTGGGTCGCCGGGTTCCGCCGCGTGGCCACGACCGGGCAACTGGAGCCGAAGGCGAACGCCGACCTGGTGATCGCCGTCATCGACCCGAAAGGGGACGCCAAAACGCAGGCCAAGGCGCACATCCTGGACCAGTTCGCGGACGGGGCGGCGACGACCGAGCAGGCGGGCGACCCGGTCGGCGAGTCGCCGTCGGGCGGGGCGGTGGCGGCGTCCGACAAGGTGGTGCGGATGACGATGAAGTACCCCGGCTCCGACCGCAGCATCGAGAAGATGATGGTGTACAGCGTGGTCGATTCGGGCGGCAAGCGGGTGATCGCCTACGCCTGGTGCCAACTGAGTGTGGCCGGCTACTGGGAACAGCGACTGATGCTCGTGACGGGCACGCTGAAGCCGCTGAAGTAGGGTGGTCCGCTCTCGCCGAGAGCGGGTTCGAGGTCCGACCACTCGCGGAGCGAGTGGGCCAAGAAACCCTACCCCGCCATGGCCGCGTACATCATCACGCCGAGGGTGGTGGCGGCAATCGCACTCAGCACCAGTGTGACCGCACCCGCAACCCGCGTGGCCTTGACCTGCCACCACATGACCAGCCCGCTCAGCCCCCAGAACACCAGCACCGCCGCCATCACGTCCACGATCACCGCCCACCCCCAGCGGGCGTTCGGCTCGCCGGGGTAGCCGTGCGCGGTGTGCAACCGCAACAGGAACTGCCGCCAGTTCGGACCGAAGGGGGCCTCCGGCAGTGTGCCGCCCACGCTGCCGGTGGTGGCGTTGTACGTCGCCGTCCACGTCCGGCCGTCGGCTTCAATCGGGAACACCAGATCGGGCACCGACGTGACGACGATGTCGGTGGCCTGATACCCGGTGCGGTCGAGGATGGCGGGCACGCTCGCCTTCACACGCTCGGGCAGGGGCGAGTCGAGCCGGACCCCGCCCGCAGACACCGGAATGTCACTGGCCTTCCTGTTCCCACCCGGCGGTGGGGGGCCGACGGCGAACGGCGCTTTCACCGGCTCGACCTTCGGCTTGTCCGGCGTGCTCCGCACCGTGCCGCCGCCGCACTTCACGTCCACCAGCAGGTTGATCGTGCGGCCGTCGGTCTTCGCGGTGGCGAACGCGAACTCGCGGGTGTACTTCACTTCACCCGCGCCGAGCGTGTACGCCACCTCCGGCTTGTGCAGTTCGTTCAACTTGGCGACGACCTGTTCGGCCTGCTCACGCGGGCTGGGCACGCTTTCGAGCGGCGTGCCGGTGGTGGCCTCTTTTCCGAAGTTCACCGTCGGGTTGTCGCTGAACGCCGTCGGGTGGTTGAACAGGAAGGCGGTGACGCCGTACAGGATGGCCCACGGGAGCAGGAACAGGCCGAGGTACAGGTGGGCCCGGCGGAGCAGGAGGAGGCACCGCATGAGCAACGGGCGGGGGGTTACCTGGGCGACACTCATCAGCATCTCCGGGTTCCCAGGGCTTGCGCCCTGGGCTATTGGCTGTCGTCCCTTCGGGACTCCGGCAATGAGTCCCGAAGGGACGACAGCCAATAGCCCAGGGCGCAAGCCCTGGGAACCCGGAGATGCGGATGAGTGTCGCCCAGGTAACCCCCCGCCCGTTGCTCATGCGGTGCCTCCTCCTGCTCCGCCGGGCCCACC
>JANNQE010000150.1:0-2276 GCA_031441625.1 Planctomycetia bacterium | reverse complement strand
GTTTGTAAAGGGGCGGCCCAACCGTGTGGGTGGGGGGGTGTGGCGGTTCCGCCCCCTCCCTCAGGGTCGGGCCTCCGACCGAACCGCCTCATACTCCTTCGGCGTGTTCACGTTCCTTAGCGACTCAAGCTCCGGATCCACGTCGGCGAAGTCGGCTTCGGTGAGGAACCGCGTGGGCACCAACTCGGGCAGACGGGTCATGCGGAAGTCGCCGGCGGCCAGTTGGGCGAGTACCACCGGCAACGTGTGCATGTGATAAACCGCCGCGAGCGGGTGCAGGCGGCCGGCGGTGAGTGGGAGGGTGATCGCAACTGGAACCGGGAACGCAGTGACCGGGTGTGTCACTTGATCCACCCGGTCACTGCGTTCCCGGTTCCACCCGGTCACTGCGTTCCCGGTTCCAACGATCCGCCGCACAAACCCCGCCCTCAACAGCGGCACGTCGCACGCGCTCAGGTACACCCGGTCGCACTCGCCCCGTAGCGCCGCCAGCCCCGCCGCCAGCCCGCCGAGCGGCCCGCGGCCGTCAATGTCGTCGCGTATCACCCGTACGCCCGCCGGCAGCTCCGGCACGTCTTGCCCCGGTGCCGCCACCACCACCACCGGACTCACCACCTCGCCGATCACCCGCACCACCCGTTGCAGCATCAGTTCGTTCCCGACCGGCAGCCACGCCTTCGGCCGACCCATCCGGCTCGACCGCCCGCCGCACAGTACCACCCCGCCCGTGACATTCATCGGTGTCCCTCGTCTTTCGGGTAGCGTACCATGATCTCAGTTTCCCGTCCCGAGAGCCGCCATGTCCCGCCGCCTGTTCGCCCTGCTCCTGCTCGCCCCGCTCGGCTGCGGACCCTCGCCGACCACTTCGACCGCGCCCACGCCGATCACTCCACCCGTCGGCCCGTCCTTTCCCCCGCCGAGCGATGTCACGCCCACTGAACCGGCACACCCGCTCGACCCGAAGCCGACGCAACCGGCCGACCCGAAGGCCGACGCGAAGGCACAGCGGGAGGTGGAACAGTACGTGGTGAAGGCGGGCGGGGCGGTGTTCCGCGACGAGGACCCGAACTCGAAGCAGCGGGGCGTGGTGCTGACGGTGAAGCTGCCCGAGGACTGTAGCAAGTTCGAGCTGAAGAAGCTGGCCGTGTTCCCGAAACTGAACCGCCTGAGCGTGAGCGACAGCGGGGGCAAGAACACCGACGCCGTGTTGAAGCAGTTGGGCGACCTGCCGACCCTGACCTCGATTTCACTCGCCGACACCGACGCCACCGACGCCGGCATGACCGCGGTGGCCGCACACCCTGCACTGAAAGACCTCGACCTGACGCGGGTGAAGCTCACCCCGGCCGGGTTCAAGGCGCTCGCCGCCAGCAGGAGTTTGCAAACGCTCGACGCCACCGAGACGGCCATCGACGACGCGGCGGTGAAGGAACTCGGCGCGGTCAAGACGCTCACCCGGCTGACGCTCAAGGGCACGAAGGTGACGCTCAAGGGCACCGGGTCGGCGTTCGCCGCGTGGGACAAGCTGACCGAACTCGACTTGCGAGAGTGTGCCCTGAGCGACGAGTCGCTGGTGCCGCTCGGCGTGGCCAACTCGCTGCAATCGCTGAAATTGAGCGAGGCGGACATCACCGACGCCGCGCTGAAGCAGCTGAACCAATGTACCAAGCTGAAGACGCTCACCATCGAGGGGTCGGCCAAGCTGACGGGCACCGGGTTCGCCGACCTGGACGCGCTGACCGGCCTGGAACTGCTCTACCTGGGCGGCAGCGGCATCACCGACGCGGGCATGGCGTTCGTCGCCCGCCGCACCGGGGTGAAGACGCTCAGCCTGGAACGCACCAAGATCACCGACGCCGGCATGAAGGAGTTGGCGAGTCCCCGCGGGCTGGAGAAGCTGAGCGTGGAGGAAACGGCCGTGACGGACATTGGCCTGCTGGCGGTGGCCGAGAAGGCGAAGAAACTGGCCCAGGTGGACGCTCGGAAGTCGAAGATCACCAAGAAGGGCGCGGACGACGCGGGCAAGAAGCTGCCCGACCTGGTGGTCAGTTTCGAGTAACGAGGTCTTCGCCGCGACCCACGGGAGCGGTAAAGGCTCTCCGCTCCCTGTGGTCGCGGCAAAGACAGCCACAAATTTCGAGACTTCTCGCTGGACGCGACAGGTTTCAACGCAAGTGCCGCTCGGCACTCGTTTTCAGTGCGAAATCGGGTGGAGATGCACCTGTCTTCCGGCACCTGGGACCGAGGTCGCGTTCAACGCCGACGAACTCCTGGTG
>JANNQE010000149.1:0-5246 GCA_031441625.1 Planctomycetia bacterium | reverse complement strand
GGCCCCCCTTTCACTTGTCCTTCTTCTCCTCCGGCTTCTCCTCCTTCTTGGCGATGACTCGCATGATAGCGAACTTGGCCGCCTTCCGCACCGCGTCCACCGGGTCTTTCTCCGCCTGACGCAGTTGCGGCACGGCCGACTGCGCGTCCGGCCCGAAGCCGCCGATCTCGTCGCAAATGGCCACCCGCACGTCCGCGTCCTTCTCCACCGTCGGGTCCAGGCGGGCGGTCAGTTCGGGCAGCACCTTGCTCGGGTCGTCTTTCATCCCCAGGCACAAGCTGTGCAGCGCGTACGCCTTCACCAGCTTGTCCTCCCCGCCCTTCTTGAACGCCGCCAGCAGCTCCGCCTCCACCTCCCGCGTCGCCCGCTCGAACTTGCTCAGCCCGGCCGCCGCCAGCCGCCGCACTTCCACGCTCTCGTCCTTCAGTCCGGCCGCCACCGCCTTCACCGTGTCCGGCGACTTGTCCTTCAGCAGGCACAGCGAGCTGATCGCCTCCTTGCGGGTCTGCTCGTCCTTGTCGGTGGTGAACTTGCTGATCGCCTCCGACACCTTGCCCACGTCGTCCGGCTCCACCCGCCCGAGGGCGAACACCACCGCCTTCCGCACCTCCGCGTCGTCGCTCTTCACCAGCGGCAGCAGGTCGTCGGTCGCCCGCTTGGCGTCTTTGCCGATCCGCCCGAGCGTCATGGCCACCGCCGCCTTCACCTTCGGGTCGGCGTCCGTCAGCGCCACCGACAGGCTCTCCACCGCCGCCTTCGCCTTGTCCCCGAACCGCGACAGCGCCTGCGCCTGCTCCAGCCGCACCTCCGCGTCCTTCTCGGTGCGGATGCCCTCGGCCAGGTCCACCACCACCGACCCCACGTCCGCCTTCGGGTCCTTCAGCAGGTCCGACGCCAGCCGCGAGACGGCCCGCGCCGCCTCCGACCGCACGCCGGGCGAGATGTCGTTCCGCATCGACTTGCCCAGGGTCGTCACGATGCTCCGCACCAGCGCGCTGTCGTTCGGCTGGTCGCCGGCGATCTGCCCCAGCGCCGCCACCGCCGCCTTCCGCAGCCGCCCGTTCTCGCTCTCCCGCAGGGTCATCCACTCGGACAGCGTCTTGCCGTCGGCGGTCGGCTGCTCTTTGGCCTTGTCGTCGGCCACCGACACCGGGGCGACACACAGGAGGAGGGTGAACGCGGCGAGCGGCAGGAGGTGGCGCATGGGGAGGGTCTCGACGGGCCGGAACAGCCCTCATACTACGACGACCACCCGACGCGGTGCAAACGCTTTCCGCCGGCCGGATGGTTCTTTCCACCTCCCCTCCACCTACCCGTGGAACCATTCCCGAATCGTAGAACCACCCATGCCGGCCAAGCACTTACGGCGGATGCGGCCCCCGATGACGCCCGACGAAAACCATCCGCGACGTTCCCGCATCGGCCACTTGAACGCCCCGCCGAGCGTGCGGTCGAATCGATCCGTCGGCAGCGCCCGCGTGCCGCGCGCCCGCCGAGGCTTCCGGCTACCTGTTGTAGAGTCGCGTTCGGGCCAGGTCCGGGGGAGACCACGTCGGCAGCTCGCACAGTCCGCCGCCGCAGAACTGGTGGTGCCACAACTGCGTGGAGATGACGCCCATCAGGCCCATGTCGAGGGCGAAGCGGCGGAGCGACCACCGCGGCTTCCGCCGCTGAACCTGGCAGGCCGTCTGGACCGCCGGGTGGTCGAAGAAGCCGGTCGCCCGCAACGATTCGGAGCTGAGCAGTTGGTCCACCCACCGCGGCCGATCCAGGCCGACGAACGCCCGCCCCATGTCCGCGCGGAACATGGTCTTCGCCCGCCGGGCGATGGGCGGCGGCAGCACGCGAGCGGCGACACGGCGGAGCAGCCACTTGTCGGCCCAGTGGCGGAGTTTGTACCGCGGGCACAGGCCGGCACAGAACTCCACCACGTGCTCGTCGAGGAACGGGTACCGCCCTTCCGTGGCGGAGGAGCGTGTCGCGCGGTCCCCCTTCGCGGCGGTGAGCAGGCCCGGCAGCATGACTTTGTAGCCCATGTACAGCGACTGGTTGAGCGGGTGCCAGCGGGTGATCCGGTCGGGCGTCGGGATGTCGTCGTAGGCACAGTAGTCGCCCAGCCGCTGCCACATCCCCGGCGCGTACAACGACTCGCGGCTCTGGCCCATGAACTCCCAGGCCATCTGCTGGGCGGTCCGCACGCCGCCGGTGCCGAAGAACGGCGGGCGGTGCGCCTTGCCGCCGCCGATCAGCCACGACAGGGCGAGGTCGCGCGGTGCCTGAGAGATGACCCGCCCGCACCTGTACCCCTGATACTGCAAGACGTGCCACTTGTACCAGACGTAGCCGGCCAGCGCCTCGTCGGCCCCCTCGCCCGTCAGGGCGACGGTGTTGCCGGCCGCACGGTTGGCACGGGCCAGGAGCATACTGCCCACGCAGGACGTGTCCACCACCGGGTTCTCGGCCCCGCGGACCACGTCGGGAAAGCCGTTAACCAGATCGGCCCGCGTGACGACCACCGGCGTCAGCGGCGAGCCGAGCAGGCGTGCCGACTCCTCCGCGTTGCCGCGCTCGTCGGCGGGACCGCAGCGGTCGAGGCTGACGGTGAACGACGGAATCGGCTCGCCCTTCTCCTGCGTACTCAGTCCCAGGACGACCGCCGAATCGAGTCCGCCGCTCAGGTAACAGCCGAGCGGCACCTCGCCGCACAGGCGGCGGCGGATGGCGGTCCGCAGCACCGCCTCCAACTCGGCCGCGGCCGTGGCGTCGTCGCCGAAGCGGCGCTCCGCTCCGCGGTCGGGAAAGTCGAGGTCCCAGTACCGCCGGATCGTCAGCTTGCCGTCCTGGACCCGCGCGAAGTGGCCGGGCGGCAGCGCGGAGATGCCCTCGAAGGCGGTGCGGCGGGTCGGCGCGCAGTAGAAGTTGAAGAAGTAGTCGAGGCCGCGCACGTCCGGCCGGGGGGCGATCATGCCGGACGCCAGCAGGCTCTTGATCTCGGAGGCCCAGAGGAGCCAGCCGTCCGCCTCGGCGAAGAACAGCGGACTGATGCCGACGCGATCGCGCGCCAGGTAGACGGTGCGGCGGCCGCGATCCCACAGCGAGACGCCGAACTGCCCGCGGGCGTGAGTGAAGACCTGTTCCCCGAGGTCCTCGTACAGGTGAACCCACGCTTCGGTGTCGCACCGCGTCGTCAGCCGGTGGCCCCGCGCGAGCAGTTGCTCGCGCACCTCGGGGTACTCGTACAACTCGCCCTCGAAGGCCACCCAGATGTCGCCGCCCTCGTTGGACAGCGGCTGCCGGCCGTTGGCCACGTCGATGACCGACAGGCGGCGGATCCCCAGCGCGACGCCCGGCTCGCGGTGGACGTACTCGTCGTTCGGGCCGCGGTGTGCCATGGCCCCGGTCATGAGCAGCAGCCGCTCCTCCGGGAACTCCCGCCGCCCGGTCAGGTCGAACGCCCCGGCAATCCCACACATGCTCTGGCCCCCTCGGAACGGGTGCGGTCCCGCCACCCGCCGGTCGGCGTATGGCCCCCTCGAACTGGAGAGCGGTTCTCATTCAGGCCGAGCGGCGGAGTTCTGGTGAGGCTTCTGGTCCGCCCCGCGGAGCGTGGCGGCAACAATGTCGCCGCCACGCTCCGCGGGGCGGACCGAACCGCGACACCAACTTCAGCACCACTCTAGCCGTTCGGCCGCCCGCGGGAACGCAGGGCGCTCTCCACGCCGAGGCCCGCGAGGAGGGAGTCGAGCGTGCTCAGGTCCAGGCGGGTGCCCGCGGCCCGCGGCTCCGCCCGACAGTCGGCGATCATGGCCCCGCCGCCGGGGAAGCCGATGAACCCCAGCATCGCCTCCCACACGTCCCACTCCGGGCTGGCGAACCACGCCGCCGGCCGCGCCAGCGCTCCCACGAAGAACTCCCGCTCGCGCCCGCTCAGCCCGTGGTAGATGACCGCGCCCAGGCTCTTGAACAGGCCGTTGTGCG
The DNA here is from genome assembly GCA_031441625.1 of Planctomycetia bacterium. Classification (GTDB taxonomy): domain Bacteria; phylum Planctomycetota; class Planctomycetia; order Gemmatales; family Gemmataceae; genus JALHQU01. Next base: position 1,268 of record JANNQE010000149.1, on the reverse strand, counting down.
CCGACTCGTCGCGGCGGTGGATCTCGGTGGTGATGCGGTGCAGCGGCTGAATGTCCGCCGCGCCGGACAGCCGTCCGAGGTACTCACTGACCATCACCTCGGACACCACCGCGGTGGCGAGTTGGATGAGGATTCGCTCCCACCGCTCCGGGCACTCGTCCTGGCACTCGCGCATGCGTGTGACCAGTTCGAACGGCGGGAGGGTCAGCTCGTGCAGGCGCCGCCGCTGCCGCGTCACGCCGGTGGCCCGCACGACGAGGAGGATGTGAAAGGCCTCGTCCGTCAACGCCTGGGCCACCGCACCCCGGTGACGGTCCCGCGGGAAGGCGGGAAGGTCGGCGTCGATCAGGTGCATGCAGGCCGGCGAGACGACCTTCGATTCGATCGCCACCGTCTTCTCGTTGTAGGCGATCCAGCCGCACGACAGCGCGGCCTGCTTGAACTCTTCCGGTGCCCGCTGGTAGGTCGGGTGGGCGTGAAACGGCAGCAACTCCGTCAGGAAGTCGGGCTTCGTGGGGTCGAAATCCGCCGCGAACTCGTGCCCGCCCTTGCGGACACACGCCCGGCTGGACCAGGAGTCGGCCAGGCGTTCAATGCGGTCGTGATCGCGCCCGAGGTCGTGACTGCCGCACGGCTCGGTCGGCAGCCCATCCAGGTCGGTCGGCTCGGCGGTGGGCATTCGGCGGTTCCGCACGCGATCAGAGAGGGGCGACGTTCGCGTGAGCAGAATTGAACCGAATGCCGACAGTCGCGTCAAGGAGGGCGACCGACACCCGACACTCGTGCATCCGGCCGGCGGGTGTGATACCATCACCCCTCTCCTCTCCGGGTCTTCGCCATGCGAGCTGCCATTGCTCTGTGCGTGTGTGTGGCGTTGTCCGTGTCCGCACAAGCCGGCGACACGTGGCCGGGGTGGCGGGGGTCGACCGGTCTGGGCACCACCGACGAGAAGACCCTGCCGCTCACCTGGGGCGGGCCGAAGGACGAGAACGTCGTCTGGAAAGTCCCCCTGCCCGGCACCACCGCCAAGCGCAAGATCAAGCGCGACCTGAACCAGTCCAGCCCCATCGTCTGGAAAGACCGCGTGTTCGTCACCGCCGCCTTCTGGCCCGATGGGGTGGCACAAGCCGAGTTCCCCGAACACCACGTCGCCTGCTACTCCGCCACCGACGGCACGCTGAAGTGGGACGTGACCGTCCCGCCCGGCCCGTGGCAGCTCAAAGACTTCCGCGGCGGGTACGCCGCCCCCACCCCCTGCACCGACGGCA
>JANNQE010000148.1:0-1840 GCA_031441625.1 Planctomycetia bacterium | reverse complement strand
CCCGGGGGCGGGGGGCGGCGACATTCCCGACCCGGCCGACCCGTGCGGTTCGCTGAATGCCCCACCACCCGATTCACACCCACATCCCCAACACCTTCAGGGCCACGTCGGCCCACCGCTCGAACGGGTCGTCGCCGGAGAGGTCCACGCGGTCGCCATGGCCGTCGGTCAGCACCGGCGTCGGGCCGTTCACGGAGAGCGTGGACACCACCGCCGTTTCCAGCTCCTTCCACGCCGGGTCGGTGCCGACGGCCAGCACCTGCACCTGGGCCGTGCGGCTCGCCCGCTCGCAATACGCCCACACGCCCTCCGGCGAGTCCAGCACGCCGGCGAAGTGGTCGGCCTTCGTGTGCGGGTTCTTGCCGTCGGTGCCATTCGTCCGTGCCACCGCCGCCGCCCCGGTCGCCCGCAGTTCACTCAACAGGATCTCGTACAGCTTCGCCTCCGGGTCGAGTGGCGAAGCCCCCTTCACCGGCGGGAACAGCAACTCGAACCGCAGCGCGTCGGTGCTCAGCCAGTCGCTCAGCCGCCGCACCACGGCCAGCACGGTCGCCACCGCCAGCACGTGCCGCTGGTAGTCGCTGCCGGCGTCCTTCACCCGCGCGTCGGCTAACGTCGGGTCGAACACGAACAGGAACACCCGCCGCCGCCGCAGGAACTGGTTCTCGTCCCGCGAGTAGTAGAACAGTTCGTCGCGCACGAACTTCATGTCGAACAGGTCGGGTTCCTCTTCGGTCTCCATGTACGCCAACTGCGAGTGCAGAAGGCTCTCGATGCTGCCCTTGCTGCTGATCGACGTGTACCCGCCGACGGGGTACTGGTCTTCGTCGAGCACCCGCGTGGGCACCTCGCGGCGGCCGACGTGCGGGCGCATGGGGCGTGTCGGCAACCGGGCTTCGATCCGCTTCGTCAGCCGCAGCACCTGCTCGTAGGCGACGTACGCGGCGCTCTGGTCGTCGAGCGCCATCCGCTGTTCGAGGGCGGTCACGTGTTCGGGGTCGAGCACCTCGGCCGTGCGGCGGGCGGCCTTCACCAGCTCCTCGTACTGGCTCACGAGCAGCGGGTTCGGGCCGTCGCGGGTGAACAGCTCGTACCCCTGGTTGAGCAGGTCGTCCGGGTTGGCGGCCATGAGCGAGCGGATGACGGCCGGGGACATCGACACCCCGCCCACCTTGCCACGGGTGCGGAACTGTTTGATGACGTAAGCCAGAGCCTTGCCCTGGTCGGCCTCGGGGTAACGGCGGAGGGCGTCGGCGGCGCGCTCGAACGTCCAGTCGGCGTACAGCTTGCCGAGCAGGTGGTCCTCGTACCCGCGGGTGAGGGCGTTCGACCAGCCGGGCACTTCGGCGTGCCCTTTGTTCCACTTGCCGCCGTCGGTGCCGAACGCGACCGCCGCCACGTCGGCCACGAACCCGATGGGCGGCAGCGGGTGGTGCAGCGCCGCGATCTGGTGGGCGTACCCGAGGGCGGCCTTCACCGTCGCGGCCGACGGCTTCAGCACCCGCATGAGCCACAGCCCCTGCACGAGGTACTCGCGGGCGGCGTCCAGGTCTCGCAACTCGACGACGGGCATGGGTCGGTCTTTGGTGAATCCCGGCAGTCATTCCGGGGGTGTAGGTTTCGACAGTTCTACGAGTTACGCAGTCGGGGACACCCGTTCATGCCCCACCTCTCCCCGCTCATTGGTCTCTACACAACTTTCGAGACTTCTCGCTGGACGCGACAGGTTTCAACGCAAGTGCCGCTCGGCACTCGTTTTCAGTGCGAAATCGGGTGGAGATGCCCCTGTCTTCCGGCACCTGGGACCGAAGTCGCGTTCAACGCCGACGAACTCCTGGTG
>JANNQE010000147.1:0-4112 GCA_031441625.1 Planctomycetia bacterium | reverse complement strand
TTCCGCCCCGACCTGGCGAACGCCGAGGTGGTCGGCAGTTGGGAGCGGCGGTTCGAGTACGTGTCGGGCAAGGCGGCTCACACCGACTACCACTTCATCACCCCGGCCACCGACCTGCTCGCGTCCACCGACACGGTCGTGCCACTGCCCGGCGTGGCCGCGTTCGAACTGTTCGAGTACCCCGGCCGGTACACCGCCACCGGGGCCGGCACCGCCCGCGCCGGCGTGCGGATGGAAGAAGAAGAGGTGGGGTACGACACCGCCCGCGGCGACAGCCGGTGCTCGTCCTTCAGGCCGGGCGGCAAGTTCACCCTGACCGGGCACCCGCTCGACGACGGCAGCTCGTTCGCCTTCCTGAGCGTCACCCACACGGCGACCGAGCCACTGATCCCCGGCGTGCGGGACGGCCGCGGCGATTACGGCAACAGCTTCGAGTGCCTGCCGGCCGACCGCGTGTTCCGCCCGGCCCGCGTCACCCCGCGGCCGGTGGCCGCCGGCCCGCAGTCGGCCGTGGTGGTCGGCCCGAACGGGGAGGAGATCTACACCGACCAGTACGGGCGGGTGAAGGTGCAGTTCACGTGGGACCGCATCGGCCAGAAGGACGAGAACAGTTCGTGCTGGATGCGGCTGACCGAATCCTGGGCGGGCAAGAACTGGGGCACCGTGTTCCTGCCGCGGATCGGCCAGGAGGTGATCGTCGAGTTCCTGAACGGCGACCCCGACCGCCCGCTCGTCACCGGCCGCGTGTACAACGCCGCCTTCATGCCGCCGTACACCCTGCCGGACAACAAGACGCAGAGCGGCATCAAGACGCGGTCGAGCAAGACGGGCGGCACCGAGGACTTCAACGAGTTGCGGTTCGAGGACAAGAAGGGGAGCGAGGACATCTACTTCCACGCCCAGAAGGACGCCCACCGGGTGGTCGAGAACGACGACGACCTGAAGGTGCTGCACGACCAGACGATCACCGTCACCAACGCCCGCACGCTGACCGTCAAAGATGCCGACGAGACCATCACCATCGAGAAGGGGAACCGCTCCCGCACGGTGAAGACGGGGAACGACACCCTGCTGGTCGAGACCGGCGACCGTTCGGAGACGGTGAAGACCGGCAACCGTGCGGTGACGGTGAAGACGGGCAACGACACGCACACGGTGAACACCGGCAACCGGGTGGTGACGGTGGAGACGGGCAACGACACGCACACCGTCAAGACCGGCAACCGCGAGGTGACGGTGGAGACGGGGAACGACACGCTGACGGTGACCACCGGCAACCACACGGTGAAGGTGAGCGCCGGGGCGAGCCTGACCGATGCGGCCCAGAAGATCACCCTGAAGTGCGGCGGGAGCGTGATCGAACTGACCCCGTCGGGGATCACTATCAAGGGGCTGACGGTCAAGATCCAGGGCGAGACGATGGCCGAAATGAAGGCGGTGACGACCACCGTGAAGGGCGACGGCGTGCTCACCCTGAAGGGCGGCATCACCATGATCAACTGACCCGGCGGGCGGGGCGGAACGACGGGAGCCGGCACAACCGGAAGTGTGGCACTGGCAGGGCGGGTCGAGCGGCCGGGGAAACAGGCGAACGGCGCGACGTGAGTCCGCCGGTTCTGACTCACGTCGTGCCGTTCGCCGACTCGCCCAACTCTGGCCCACCGACCACCAGCGACCGCCACCGACCGGGAGTCACTCGGAACGGTTCGATCAGCATCTTCAGCCGTTCGCTCGGTTTCGTGGTGGTGTAGACACCGCCGTCCTTCCAAGCGCTTGTTTCCGTCCACCCCATCATCTCAGCGACCTTCACCGCGTCGGCGTATGTCAGGGCGTAGGTGACGGCGGGTGACTGTTCGTTGACGTGCCAGACGTAGGCCATGAGCAGATCGGAGATGCGGGAATGCTTCGCGGCGACGCTGAAGCCGGCCGTGCTGAACGCCTTCATCTGGATCGGCTTGGCGGAGAATTTGGCCACCTGAGCGATTAGGTCGGCGTAGGCGATCACGTCCACCCCGCGGTCACGGACGGGCGCGGCCACCTCCAACCCGTCGCGGAGCAGTTCGTTCATCAGCCGGTGCCGGCCCATCAGTTCGACGACTTGGGTGTCGAGTTCCACGATCAGGCTCCATCGGCAGTCATGCCGGTTGCCCGGCGCGATTCCGCCGGCTGAGTTGTCTGCGGATCACCCACACGCCGAGCAGCGTCACGCCGATGCTGGCGGTGGCGGCGGCGACGACCGCCGACCGTTACACCCCGTCGTCGTCATCGGGGATCGGTTTCGGTTCCGGCGGCAGTGGGGGTTGGGGTTTCGGCGGTTTCGGCTCAGGTCGCGGTCGTGGCGGCGCGACATCGGCCCGGACCGCAGGAACGGTGGCACCGACCGCCAGCACCGCGGGAAGGAGAAGACGGCACAGCAGTTGGCGAAATGGCATGACCGCTCCGGTTACAGACGCCCGTCGAAGAGGATGACCGGCTCCTCCAGAGCGGCCTGCCGTTCGGCCTCGCTTGCCGCCTCCATCTCAGCCAGCATCGCGCGGGTGAACTCGTTGTCGTCCGAGATGCCGACCACGCTCAGCCAGTCGAATTTCGACGGGCCGGATGTCTGGGCCGCCAGCTTGCGTTCCAACTCGGCGACACGGGCGGCGAGCGATTCGAGCGTCAAATCCGGCATGGCATTCTCCCCCAGCAGTGTGCCAGCATTCTACCACCGCCGCTACGAGAACAACTCCTTCACCAGTTCGCCGCTGTCGAGCACCTCGATGGGACGGCCGTCGGGCGTCTTGAGCTGCTTCCGCGGGTCGATGCCGAGGGTGTCGAGCACGGTGTAGCACACGTCGGCCGGCGACACCGGGCGTTGCGTCACGAACCCGCCCTGCTTGTCCGTCTTGCCGAGAACCAGACCCTCTTTCACGCCTGCCCCGAAGAAGAGCAGGCTGGCGGCCGGCCCCCAGTGGTCGCGGCCGGCGTCCTTGTTGATCTTCGGCCCGCGGCCGAACTCACCCATCACCACCACCAGCGTGTCCTTGCTGGTGCCGCGGTCGTGCATGTCTTCCACCAGCGTGGACACCGCCGCGTCGAACTCGGGCAGCTTCTTGTCGCAACTGTCGAAGATCTTGCCATGCATGTCCCACCCGCCGTAGTTCACCGTCACGAACCGCACGCCGGATTCCACCAGCCGGCGGGCGAGCAGCATCGACTGCCCTGGCGTGGTGCGGCCGTAGCGGTCGCGGAGCTTCGGGTCTTCCTCGTCGACGGCGAAGGCCTGGCGGGCCTCCTTGTTCAGGATCATCTCGGCCGCCCGCTGGTGGAACTCGTCGTAGGTGGCGATCTGGTCGTTCCCTTCCACCCGCTTGGCCAACCCGTCCACCGCCTTCAGCAGGCTCTCGCGGCGCTCCACCTTCTTCGCCGACATCGGCTCGGCGGCGGTCAGGTCTTGCACCTTGTAATCTTTCTGGTTCGGGTCGCCGGCCTTGAACGACTCGTACCGCCCGCCGAGGAACGCGCTCTTGCCCAGTTCCCAGGTGAACGACGGGTTCCGCGGCACGCTCACGTACGGCGGCAGGGCGGCGGTGAACCCGAAGTGGTGCGCCGACACGGCCCCGATGGCCGGGTAGTCGCCGAACGGCGTGCCGAACCGCCCGCTCAGCACCCAGTTGGTGGCCGTCTCGTGGTGGTCGTTGTTGTGAGCGCCGCTCCGCACCAGGGCGATCTTGTCCATCTGCTTCGCCATCAGCGGCAGCTTGTCGCTCACCCGCAGGTCGGTTACGCTGGTGGCGATGGTGCCGTACTTGCCGCGGACCTCTTCGGGCGCGTCGGGCTTCGGGTCGAAGGTGTCGTGGTGCGTCATCCCGCCGCCGAGGTAGACGAGGATGACCGACTTGGCGCGGGCCTTGTTCCCTTTGGTCGGCGTGGTCTCCTTCTTCGCCTGGGCTTCGGCCTGGAGTAGCATCGGCAGCGACAGCGCGCCGAGGCCGCCCACCCGCAGGAAGTCGCGGCGGGAAGTGCCCGAGCACAGGCGGGAGGCGCGGCCGAGGGTCAGGTCGAGCATGGGCCGCTTTGCGTTCGTGGCCAGTCGAAAGGTTGGCGGTGCTGTCCAGCGGAACCGGGCGAAG
>JANNQE010000146.1:0-2236 GCA_031441625.1 Planctomycetia bacterium | reverse complement strand
GTGCCTTTCGGTGGTCCGCCCCTCGCTCGCGCGTCGGGCTCACCCGGCCGGTCTACACCCCATGCCGTCCATCCGCCGCTCGCTCATCATCTACTTCCTGCTGCTGCTCGCCCTCGCCCTGTTCGGGGTGGCGCTGCTGGCCGACGGCGTGACCGGCCGCGCGCTCGAGGAGAAGGAGCAGGCGACCGTCGAACTCATCGGCCGCACGGCCGCCGACAAGGAGCAGGACGAGCGGGACAAGTTCGACCGCGAGCTGCTGGCCCAGGCTCGCAGCACCCACCGCACCGCCATCGGCGACTGGGCCGTCCACGCCGAGCAGATCAAGAGTCGTTCCGACGCCGTCATCCCCGCGCTCCTGTTCGGGCTGAGTACCGCACCCAACCGCCTCGGCCCCCTCGTCGCCGTGATCGACTTACAAGCCACGCACCAGCCCATGCCCGGCCGCCGCTCCTGGGTGAGCGGGCCGATGTGGGGGGGGGTGGTGCAGGCCGTGGTTCAGGCGAACGCCGACGAGTTGAACTACACGGCCTTCCTCACCCGCCACCTGGAAGAGGAGCCGGGCGCGCCCCTCATTCAGATCAACCACTCCTCCCGCGGGCTGGTGTGGAAGTCGTCCGCCCTGCCTCCGGACGGGTTGCCGTTCGACCGCGAGAGGTGGGACGCCTTCGGCGAAGACGCCCGCTACGACACCCTCACCCTGTCACCCGGCACGGTGCGGCGGGTGATCTTCAAATCGCCCACGTCCGGCGGGTTCCGTTGGAACGGGTGGGCGACGCCAGGCCGACAGGAGCCGCGACCGCCGACCCCGACCACGCCGGGTGGAATCCGTGACGGGGCCACGACACCGCCCGGCCTGCGACCAGGCACGACCGGGCCGAGCGTCAACTACTACCAGGTGGCCCGGCCGACGACCGAACTGGACGCGACCGTCGACGACATCCACACCGACGCCGAGAGGCAGAAGAATGCGCTACGGCAATCGACCGCCGCCACCCGCACCACCGTCCGCTCGCTGCTGGTGGCCGGCAGCGCGGTCGCCTTCATTGGCCTGTTGGTCGGCGGGTGGGTGCTCGTCGGCCTCGGCCTCCGCCCGCTGCGGAAGTTGACCGACGCCGTGGCCCGCGTGAACGAGAACGACCTGCACCTGCCCGTCGAGGCGGGCGAACTGAGCCACGAGCTGGTGCCCATCCACGACCGCCTGGTGCAGACGCTCGCCAACTCCGCGAGGCGTTCGACCGCGAGAAGCAGGCCGTCGCCGACATCTCGCACGAACTCCGCACGCCCGTCGCCAGCTTGCTGGCCACCATCGACATCACCTTGCGGAAGCCGCGGACGGCCGATCAATACAAGCAGGCCCTCGAAGACTGCAAGGTGCTCACCAAGCAACTGGGCGGGCTGGTCGAGCGGGTGATGACCCTGGCGTACCTGGACGCCGGGCAGACGAATATGACCTCCACCCCGACCGACGCCACCGAGCTGGCGAGCGGGTGTGTGGCGGTCATCCGTCCGCTGGCCGAGTCGCACGGCCTGACCGTGTCCGCCGACCTGCCGCCCACATCGCCCCTCGACACCGACGCGGACAAGCTGCGGGAGGTGATGATCAACCTGCTGCACAACGCCGTCGAGTACAACCGGCCGGGCGGCAGCATCACGCTGGCCGTGCGGCGGGAGGCGAACGCCGGCCCGCTGGTGGTGGAGGTGAGCGACACGGGCATCGGCATGACGGCCGACGTGCGGGGCCGCATCTTCGTGCGGTTCTACCGGGCCGACTCCAGCCGCACGGCCACCGGCGCGCACGCCGGGCTGGGGCTGGCCATCGTGAAGGAGTACGTGAGCCGCCTGGGGGGGACGATCAGCGTGCAGAGTGAACCCGACTGCGGCAGCACCTTCCGCGTCACCCTGCCGGGGTGACGGCGGGTGTGTGGGGCGAACGGCGCGACGTGAGTCCGCCGGTTGTTCTCCTGGAACCGCCCGCGTGAGCGGGCTGGGTCATCCCACCCGGCCGGCTGACGACTCAATGAAAAGCCTTGACTGTGTCACCGTCCGTCGGTACGAATGGCTGATAGACAATCGTCGATTGTGTTCGATGAGTAAATTCGAGACTTCTCGCTGGACGCGACAGGTTTCAACGCAAGTGCCGCTCGGCACTCGTTTTCAGTGCGAAATCGGGTGGAGATGCCCCTGTCTTCCGGCACCTGGGACCGAAGTCGCGTTCAACGCCGACGAACTCCTGGTG
>JANNQE010000145.1:0-22636 GCA_031441625.1 Planctomycetia bacterium | reverse complement strand
CCCCCCCCCCTGGGGTGTTCACCTCCGGGCCTCTGTGCGGCGGCCCCCCCGCCCCGTTTTGGGTGTTGACTCCCCCCGCCGCGGCCCGCCGGCGCCACCCTAATTGACCGTCTTCGCCTTCACGAACGCTGCGCACCCGGTGATGCCGCTGTCGTCGCCCAGGGCCGCGACGGTGAACTTCATCCGTTCGGCCACGCCGGGCAGCAGGTACCGCTGGGCGATGTCCCACACCCGTTCGACGAAGCTGTCGCCGAGCGCCTGCGTCACCCCCCCGCCGAGCACCACCACTTCGGGCGACATCAGGTTGACCACGCTCGCGATGCCGGCGGCCACCGCCCGTGCCGCGTCGTCCACGATGGCCACCGCCACCGGGTCGTCCTTCTCGTAGAAGGCGGCCAACTGCGAACTCTTCACCCGCTCCAGGTCCACCCCCTTCCACTCCTTCCGCACCTGTTTGGGGGCGTCGTCCAGAATCTCCTTCGCCCGCTTCATCTGATACTTCCGCCCGGCCACGCTCTCCAGGGTGGTGCCCTTCCGCCAGTTGACGACGATGTGCCCGATCTCGCCGGCGTGCCCGTTGTGCCCGGTGAACAGCTCGCCGTTCAGGATGAACCCGCCGCCCACGCCGGTGCCCACGAACACGCCGAACACGTGCCTCGCCCCCTTCGCCGCCCCGAACGCGAACTCGCCGTAGGTGCCCATCCGCACGTCGTTCTCCAGCACCACCGGCCACTTCCATTCGGCCGGCAGGAGGTCCTTCACGTTCACGTCCCGCCAGTCCAGGTTGGGGGCGAAGCGGACGACCGGCTCGTTCGGCACGATCTGCCCCGGAATGGCGAACCCCATGCCGCCGATCTGTGACGTGGAAATGCCGGCCTCGCGGACGACCGCATCAACCGCCTGCGCCACCCGCCCGATGACGCCGGCCGGCCCGCCCTCGGAGCCGGTCGGTTGTTTGTTGCGGGCGAGCAGGGTGAGCGAGTCGTCGAACAGCCCGGCCAGGATTTTCGTCCCGCCGAGATCCACGCCGAGCCAGTACCGGCTACTCATGGGAGCGGCTCCGCCGATGGGTGCGAGTGCGAGTTCCGGCGGGTATTGTAGAAGGGGTGACAGCCGGGTGGCAGTGGCGCGAGGGGCCGGTGGAACCGGGAACGCAGTGACCTGGTGGGTTGGATCGCACCCGGTCACTGCGTTCCCGGTTCCAGTTCAGCCGACCGCACGGCCGCCACGAACGCCCGCACCTTCGCCGCGTCCTTCACCCCCGGACTCGACTCCACCCCGCTGGCCACGTCCACACCCCACGGCCGTACGGTACGGATGGCGTCGGCCACGTTGTCGGGGGTCAGCCCGCCGGCCAGGATGAGCGGCACGCCGGGATCGAATCCGACCAGCAGTTCCCACGGTGCCCGGTGCCCGGTGCCGCCCATTTCGCCCGCCACGAACGAATCGACCAGTACGGCGGACGGCTTGCACACGGTGACGAATTGGCAGATGTGATCGAGGTCGGCGGCGTCCTTCACCCGAAACGCCGGGATGTGGGCGAACGGCGTGAATCGCTGATCGGGCGTGGAGTCGGAATACGTTTGCACTGCCCTCAAACCGGCTCGTGTGGCGACCGCCTTCACCTGATCTGACGGTGCGTCCACGAACACGCCGACCGGGGCGACGAACGGGCCGAGGTGCCGCACCAGTTCGCGGGCCTGGCTCGGCGTGACGCACCGTGGCGACTTCTTGTAGAAGTTCAGCCCGACGGCTTCGACACCCAACTCGACGAGCAGCTCGGCATCCGCCGGCGTGGTGATGCCACAGATCTTGATGCGGGTCATGCAGATGTTGTAGGTCGCGGTCGCGCGGGGCGGACTACCCGCGGGTGTCGTACTGGTCGGGCAGGGCGATCCGCATGTATGACACGGCGAAGTGCTGGGCGAGGTGTTCGCGGTACGGGGTGTTCAGGCGGGCCGGGCGGTGGCCGTCGGCGGCCAACTTCTCGAGCAGCGCCCGCGGCACGGTGTGCAGGTCGCGGAGGTCGATGATCGATTCGGGGATGGGAATCGGCTCCGGGGCGGCGGGCAGGAAGTACCAGCCGAACACCCGCCCGAGCCGCACCTGATCGCGGATGGCAGCGGCCTTCAGCGTGCCATCCGCCACCAGTTCTTCGGCGGTATGAACAACGGCGACGACCACCAAATCGGCCTTGTTCTGAGCGAGGTCGCACGCCTGAGTGAGAACAATGACCCGGCTGAGGAACTCACCGATTTCACCGTCGTCGTCGGCTCGGTAGACCGGGCAGTCGTCAAAGATGTCGCCCTGGGTGAGGAGCGAATCGGCCGGCACGACTTGGTAGATCATCGGTGCCCCTCGTCCTCACTGTATCGATACCCGGACGGGGGCGGGCCTTCGCGCCGCACCACCTTGACCCGCCGGCCCGGCCCTTTGTCCGTGAAATGATACGGGGCGATCATCTCCAGCGACGGGATCGGTTCGCCGAGTGGCGGGAGTTTGTCCTTACGAACCACTTCCACGATGCGAGCAACTGCCTCGGCTTCCACCGTCGTGCCGTTCTGTTCTGCGGCGGCACGGAGGCCGGCCAGTACGTCCGGCGGCAGGGTGTCCAGGTTCAGCAGTTCGGGCATCGGTCGGCCCTCCGGGGGTGTGAGACATTGTACCGTCACTTCCGCGCGGTGCCGTCGGGTTGCAGCTTCCGAAGGTACTCGTGCCAGTCCTTCTCAAATGCCGGCAACTCCTGGCCGGTGAGGGTGGCGAACGCCTTCGCCGCGTCGGTGCCGGTGTTCACCGCAATCAGGAAGTCGTCCAGCGCCTTCGTGCCCACCACCTTGCGGCCGAACGTCAGGTAGTGGGCGAGTGCCCACGCCGTCAGGTAGTTGCGGTCGGCGATTTCCTTCTCGCTCGTCAGCTTCGTGACGAACTGCTCGCGGCCGGTGCGGAGCACGTCCGCCAGCGGCACGAGTCCGATTTCCCCCCGCTTGTCGGCGAGCGAGTCCTGCACCTTCTTCAGCCGGGCGGTGTCGGCGTGACCCACCCGCAACTCGCCCGCCTCGATGACCGGGTCTTCGAACAGTTGGGCCAGCCCCTCGTTCAGCCAGCGGGGGAGTTCGCCGGTGCCCTTGCCGGCCTTCACCTCGTCGGGCTTGAGCGGGGGGTAGACGAACGCGGCGGTGTATGAGTGGAACGACTCGTGGAACAGGATGGCGAACAGCCGGCGGGTGGCGGTGTCGAACGCGGCTTCGTTCTCCCGCTCGGCCGCGGCGATCTTCTCCCGCTCCTTCCGCACCCCCCCCAGGTAGCGGTCGAGTTCGTCCTTCGACCCCTTGTACAGTTCCTTCAACTCCTTCTCCGTCTTGTCGAGGGCCACCCGCTGCTGCTCGTGGTGCAGGCGGGTGCGGCGGAGGTCGTCGCCCAGGCGCTTCAGGTCGGACCCGCACACCACGCGGTTTTCGGTGGGGAAGAACACGGCCGCGTTCTGGACCTGCACCCCGCTCGCCTTCAGGAGTGCCTTGTAGTCGTCCAGCGAGTCGGTCAGTTCCACCCGTGTCGGGCGGGCCGCCTTGTGTCGCGGCGGGAGGACAAGTTCGTAGGCGGTGTAGATCTTCTCCAGCCGCACGGCGGCGCGGCGGGAGATGTCGTCGTCCGCGCCGCTCACCAGCACGAACTGATCGGCCTCGTACTTCCGCGCGGCCTTCTCCTTGCCCAGCCAGTCGGCGGGGGTGAAAGCGATGGCGGCGGACCGCTCACGGTCGCCGGCGCCGTCGGCGTCGAGGGCGGCCAGCCGCTCGCGGAGCGTTTTGCGGTCGGCGTCACTCAGGCGGGTGAGCTTCTCCGTCTCGGCGACGGTGAAGGACGTGGTGTATGTGATCGTCGGGCGGCCGGGCGGTCGGCGGACGATGCGGAACTTCACCCCCTCGGGCGTCTCGTCCAGAATCAGCCCGCGGTACACGCCGCCGTACTTGGACGTGATTTCGTCCATCGGCCAGTCGCCCGACGGCCCCGTCGGCTGGGCGAGCAGCGGGGCGGACACGAGCAGAAGTAGAGGGAACGCGCGGATCATGAGTCGGCCTCTCGCCTATGCTGTGATTGTGCCGCACGCGGGTGCGGTGGGGAAGTGGTGGTTTCGGCGAATGTGTTCCGGGGGCGAAAGCGACGTAAGTGCTTGGCCGGCATGGGACGTTCTACGATTGGGAAATGATTCCACGGATGGGTGGGGGGCGGTGGAAAGAACCATCGGGGGAGTGATCATGGCTTCCGGCGACATTGTGGTGGCGATCACCGGGGCGAGCGGGTCGCGGTACGGCGTGCGGCTGCTGGAAGTGCTGCTGCGGGCCGGGCGGACGGTGCATCTGGTGATTAGCCCGGCGGCGGGTGAAGTGTTCGAGCGCGAACTCGGTCAGAGCATCCCCCTGTTGCCGAAGCAATTCGACCCGAAGTTGCTGCTCGGGGATGCGTCGAGCGGCCTGGATTTAAGCCACTTGCACTACCACGACGTGCGGAACTTCCAGGCCGGCATTGCCAGCGGGTCGTTCCTGACGGCCGGCATGGTGGTGTGCCCGTGCAGCCTGGGCACGGTGGCGGCCATCGCCCACGGCGTCGGCGAGAATCTGATCCACCGGGCGGCGGATGTCCATTTGAAAGAGCGGCGGAAGCTCGTGCTCGTGCCGCGGGAGACCCCGCTCGGCGTCATCCAACTGAAGAACCTGCTGGCGGTGGCCGAAGCGGGTGCGGTGGTGCTGCCGGCGATGCCGGCGTTTTACACGCTGCCTCAGTCGATCTCGGACATGGTGGACTTCATCGTCGGGCGAGTCTGCGACCAACTGGGAGTCGAACACCACCTGTTGCGGAGGTGGGGCACGGCGGAACAGTTCAGTCCCGGCTTGAATCATCCATAACCACATTTCAGCCGTGATTTCGTTCCACACCAATTTTTCACGACCCGGCCGGGAGTTGGAAATCGGGTTGTATCGACTTTGCCGGTTCTCGACCAACTCGGAACGACCGAACTGATCGGAATATGCTACGGAACCCTCCGAGACTACCTATTTTCGCTTCTACCCACGATCAATCGCCCCGGCAAGAGACGCCGCATCATGGTCCCGGCTCGCCCAGACGGGACGGGGGACGCGCGAACCGAGCGCCTCCCGACCGTTCCCTCCGTTGAGTTTCAGAAGCTCGCCGCCGACGCCCGCTCGCACGGGCTGGTGTGGCTGCGCGATGAGTACCTCGCCGACCCGAACCACCCCGACCACCTGACCACCCTGCTCGCCGTCATGCACCTGGACCTCGACCGCGACGGGTCGGTGTCCGGGCGGCTGACCGAATACCGCCGCGTGTTCACTGCCTTGCGAACCACACCGGAAGGTCGGCGGGCGATCAGTCTGATGGAAGAGGATCGCCGACGGCGGGGACTGAGCGTGACCCCGCGGCCGAGTTCCATGCGACGGCTGAGCCTCGATGCCGCGACCGAGAACACCCCACCCCCAGAACCTGTCACCCCGCCGCCGTCGGTCCTCAGCCCACCGTCGGTCGATCGCTCCACTTGGGGCGACGGGGACGTGCCCGAACTGTCGCCGGAGGTGGCGGCCGAACTCGGCTTCACCGAACTCATTCGCCTCGGCCAGGGCGGGTTCGGCACCGTGTACGCGGCACGACAAGCGGGGATCGGCAACCGGGTGGTCGCCATCAAGTACACGTCCGCCCGCAGCCGCGAGCCGCAGGTGCTGGCCGCCCTGCAACACCCGAACATCATGCCCGTGTGGTCGGTCCACGAGTCGTCCGGGCACCGCGTGTTCTGTATGCCGCTGCACGGCCGCACCACCGTGGCCGACGTGCTGAAGATGATCGACCGCACCAAGAGCCTGCCGGCGACCGGGGCGGGCTTCCTGTCGGCGGCGTCGATCACGGAGGCGGAGGCGGCCACCGCGCCCGCGCCGACGCACCCAGCGGTCGAGCCGGAACTGACCCTGGCGGAGGACGCCCCGGAGTACGAGAGTGATCGGCGACGCCTGGAAAAGCTGGGGTACGTCGATTCGGTCGTGCAGGGGATGACGCGGCTGGCCGACGCGCTGGCCCACGCCCACCGCCGGCGGGTGGTTCACCTGGACATCAAGCCGGCCAACATCCTGATCACGGACGACGGCGGGTTCATGATCCTGGACTTCGGGCTGGCGTACCAGAACGGCCTGCCGGCCTCGCCCGAAGCTGGCGGCACGGTGCGGTACATGGCCCCGGAGCAGTTGGTCACGTTCGTGGCCGGCCGCGGCGTACGGCCCGACCCGCGGATGGACCTGTACGCCCTCGGGCTGGTGTTCTTTGAGTTGCTGACCGGCCGGCACCCGTTCGCCGAGAGCCTGGCCCCCGGCACCCGCCGCGAGGAGTGGGTGAACGCCCGCCACCGCCACCCGCCGCGGGTGCGGCGGTTCAATCCGGCCGTTCCACCGGGAGTCGAAGCCGTGGTGCTCAAACTGCTGCACCCGGACCGCACCGAGCGGTATCAGTCGGCCGAGCAGGTGCTCACCGACCTGACCCGCCAGCGGAACAACCAGCCGTTGCAGCACGCGGACAACCCGTCCGTGTGGGAGCGGTTCGTCAAGTTCCGCCGCCGCCACCCGGTGTTCAGCGTGGCGTGCATGGCTGCCCTGCTGGCCGTGCTGGCCGTCGGCGGGTACTGGGTGGCGCACGCGAAAGCCAGGGATGTGGAGGAACAGATCCTTGCCCGCGAGACGGCCGAGGCGACCGACCGCCTGACCGCGATGCTGGCCGACCAGACGCCCGTTCGCATTGACGCCGGCTCGCCGCAGTCGGCCGACGCCCGCCGGCAGGCGATCACCACCGCCGAGAAGTGGCGGGAAGTGTACCACCTGGACGACGAGCACCTGTGGCGTCGCCGGCCGGAGTTCGCCCGCCTGACCGCGTCGCAACAGGCGCAGGCGGTCGCCGCCCTGGGCGAGCAGGCGCTCTTGGCCGCCCACGCCGAGCGGTTGAACGCCGTCGGTCGCCCGGCCGACGCCGCCCGCGCCGCCCTCGAACGCGCCGTCGAGTGGAACCGCCGGGCCGAAGTCATGTTCGCCCCCGTCCCGCCGGTCGCGGTCGGCGAGCAGCGCACCGCCCTCGCCCGGTTGCTCGACCGCACGCTGCCCGCACTCCCGCCGCCGCCGCCCGCCGACACCGCCGACCTGTACCTCCGGGCGCTCGGGCAGATCGCCGACGGCGACCACCGCGGGGCGACGGCCACCCTCGAAGAGTTGGAACGCCGCGACATCCAGCACGCGGCCGGCCAGTTCGCCCTCGGGTTCATGTACCAGTCGTCCGGCCAGTTCACCGCCGCCGCCGTCCGCTACCAGGTGGCCAAAGCGCTGGCCGACCGCGACCCCCGCGCCGCCTTCAACCGCGGGTCGATGCACCTGTACAACCGCCACCCGGACGAAGCGGTGGCCGACCTGACCACCGCCCTCGACCGCGACCCGAAGCTGGTGGACGGCTACTACCTGCGGGCGAGCGGGCGACTACAAATGGCCGGCCGCGTGGCCGCTCAGGGCAACATCGGCGGGCTGGACCAACGGTACGCGCAGGCCCTGTCCGACATCGACACCGCCATTCAACTCGGCGGCCCGCGATACCGCTACCTGTACGTGCGGTCGCTCATTCGCGCGCAGTCCGGCGACGCGGCCGGGGCCGACGCCGACTGTAAAACGCTCGACGTGACCACCCCGCAAGACGACCTCGACTACATCTGCCGGGGGTACCGCCGCAACCGCGACGGGCGGGCCGTCGAAGCGCTCACCGACTTCGACCTCGCCACCCGATCGAACCCGCTGAACCCGACCGCCTGGCACAACTTGGCCGCCCAGCAGTCGGCCGTCGGGCAGACCCGCGCCGCCGCCGACTCCTACGCCCACGTCATCCGCCTGATGCCCGACCTGACCTCGGCCAAGTTCAAGCGGGCGGTCCTGCTCGCCCGCCTCGGCGAGTGCGAACAGGCCACCGCCCTGATCGACGGCCTCACCCCGCCCGACACCGAATGCCTCATGTTCAAGGCGTCGGTGTTCGCCCTCACCTCGAAGTACAACCTGAACGACCGTGCCGAGGTGCTCGCTTGCCTGACCACTGCCGCTCGGATCAAAGCGGTGGACTGGGACGCCTACGACCAAGATCCCGATTTCGACTTCGTCCGCGACCTGCCCGTGTTCGTCGAATTCAGAGAGCGGAAGGGGCGGCCGGTGGACTGACCGGCACCCGCACGGCCGCCGTCGGGCAGACCAGCACGCACGCCCCGCACCGCACGCAATCGAGCGGCCGGGGCATCCACACGACCGCCCCGAGCGGGGCGAGGCACCGCGTCGGGCACACGCCCACGCACCGCCCGCACCCGGTACACTTCGCGTCGTCGAGCACGGGCAACGGCATCACGGCTCCCCTCCGCGGATGGTTTTCTTCCACTACCCCCCACCGGGCTTTGCCTAAGCCAGCCCCTTGCGCCGCGTTGGTTTTGACAGACGGCGGTTGATTTTGTCAGGGTGGAAAGCGCAGACGGCGAGGTGAATGTATGGTAGCCTGACCGGACCACGGGAGGGTGTGCGATGGCGACTGACCCAGCGACGGTGTACGCGCAGAAGGTGACGGCGTTAGAGTTGGCGGAAATGAGGGCGAAAGAATTGGTCGAACGGGTGAAGTCCTTCGCTGAGGCGATGACCGACTGGCGGCGAGTGATCGTTCGGGGTGGTCCGGGCGTGTCGGCCCCGGATTTTCTCAGTGTGACGAACCCCGCGAACCGAACGGTGGATGTGAGTGAGTGGCCGTCCTCAAAGGATGTTCGGGACGCGCTGACCGGCTGGCACGAAGCAGCGGGCGAAGTTAGGAAGGCGTATGATGCGATTCCGGAAGAGGTGCGGAAGCACATGGCAAATCCTGCCATCTGACGAACATCGGGCTGATGTGGGTGCTGACGGTGTAGGTTCCGTCGCCGTGCGGGAGATCGACCACCAACCGCTCCCCGGTCAACCGCTCGGCCAGCGCACCGACCATGCGGAAGACGGCGATGATGATGTCCCGGTCGGTCGGGTGTTCGTTCTGTCCGGTCGCGTTGCTCGTCGTATCCATCGGGACCACTCCGCAAGTTAGTTTCGCTTCCCGAATGGTTGCGGGTGATTCCGTGAGCTACCCGACCACGACTCACGCACCCGGAAAGCGGATCACCTTCGGCTCGTCGCTCCCGCCATTCGGCCAGAACACCGGCTCAATTCCGAGTTCGATGACGGACTGGTGAATCACGACGACGTTGTGGCACAGCAGTTTGAGCAGCACTTCGTTCTTCATGGCGGTGTCCGTCCGCCCGCGAACGCTGTCTTGAAACTTCGCCTTCACCATGCTGAACGTGCTTTCGACGTTGCTCCGCTGGTGGTACTTGGCCAAGAACTCCGGGCGGT
The DNA here is from genome assembly GCA_031441625.1 of Planctomycetia bacterium. Classification (GTDB taxonomy): domain Bacteria; phylum Planctomycetota; class Planctomycetia; order Gemmatales; family Gemmataceae; genus JALHQU01. Next base: position 13,202 of record JANNQE010000145.1, on the reverse strand, counting down.
TGAACTGGTAGAAGTGGAACAGCCGTTCCCACACCGTCCCCGGTTCGCCCGCCACGTTGTTCACCTTGAACGGGATGAACACGGCCGCGTTGTGCTTCTCCACCAGTTCCAAGTTCTCCTTGCTCAGATACCCCTTGTCCGCACACACCGTCTCGACGCCGAACCCGTTGGCGACTGTCTGTTCCAAGAGTGGGCGGAACAGCGGGCAGTCGTTCGCGTTGGGCGCGTCCACAATCGCGGTGGTGACGATGTTCGTCTTCACCCCCGTCATGCAGTGGGCTTTCACCCACGCCCGACCGCTTTGCTCCCGGCTGTACTTCTCGTCGTACCAGCGGATGAACCGGGAGGTGCTGAACCCGGTGGAATCGGGGGCGAACGTCGTCTCAATGGATCGCAGGGGGAAGGCGCTCCGCTCGATGAGTTGGTACAGGAACGGGGTCATCAGGTCGGAGTCGATGAAGTTCAGCACGCTCGCAGGTGTCATGGCGTAGTCCACGAACCCCCGCGTGTGGGCGTCCTTCAAGTCGCACATGAACCGCCGACCGGAGAAGGTGGAGAACACCTTGTAGGCACTGGCGAACACCATGTCCCGCATGAACGTCCGCCGCCCGCCGTTCCGGTGTCGGGTCGGCTCCTCCACCCCACGGCACAGGTCGAACAGCAGTTCTTGGAACCGCGTCTTCTCCGTCGTCTGGGCGAGGTTGTACTTCGGCCAATTCTGCTTGTATGTCTTCCGCTTCGGAACGGCGTCGGTGTCGATGCACTTCGACCGCTTGCCGCCGTCCCGCTCACTCACCAGTTCGGCCGCGAGGACGTGCTTACAGGGGCGTTGGGCGAGTTGGAAGTCTTCGCAGTTGCAGGACGGTTCCTTGCCGATGCGGACGCGGTACGTCCCGTTGCCCGACTGCGACGGCACCAGCCATTGACCCTTGTCGTACACCACCCGTGAGCGGGCCGCGATTTCCAGGGCTTTCAGTTCTCGCAGTTCCATCGATGCCACCCCCACGCGATCAAGGCGCGGGTGCAATGTAGCATTTTTGTTGCTACATACGATGTCGGCAGTTGACGCCTCTGCTTTTTTGTTGCTACAATCCTGGAATGGCCGGACGACCGAAGAAGCCGAAGGCGGACGCCAAGACGTACATGCTCCGAATCCGGATGACGGAGGAGGAGCGGAAAGTCTTGGAAGAGGCCGCACGGGTGTTGAGTCTGGACACTTCATCGTGGGCACGGTCGGAACTCCTCTCGCTCGCCCGGCGGGTCATCCGGGCGAACAAGGGCGACGATACCGCGACCTGAAATCCGGCACGGGATTTGCGCTTTCTAGGTCGTTACAAAACGTCTCGGTCGGGCATTTCCGGGAAGAGTACGCTGCTGGGTTGCGCCACCACTTTGCCTTCGCCACACTCCGGAAAAGCACCCGGAGTGTTATCGCCGTGGAATCAGACCAAGAGCGGGCGGAACTGATCGACCGTTTGGTTCGTCAGGCCGAGGAGTTGACGAAGAAGTGCAACGACTGGCTGTCCCCGAACCGCCAACGGCTGGACGAACGATACCTGAAAGGCGACCTCGACGTGCAAGTCGTCGGAGTCGTCGAACGGGGCGAGGAGTCGGCCGATTTCGTGACCGTCTTCTATCGGGACCGTCGGGTCGATCCACTTGGACACGAAGGCACTCTTGCCGCCCCGCTTGCGGATGTTCATCCGGTCCCGCGCGATGTTGGCCCCGAGCAGGTGCCGGTGCTTGTCGCAGTTGTGGGCCTCCCGGAGCACCCAGAACAGGCCGTTCCCTCCCTGGTAAGGCTGGAGTCCGTCCAGGACTCGCACCGCCGCGTCGCTGATACCGTGGATGCGACGACCGTTGGCGACCGACTCGTATCGTGCTTTCGATTCACAGACGGGGAACTCGGTCGAGCGGCTTGGCGTTCCCCCGTTCGCCTCGACCAGTCGCCACGCGAGGTGATCCAGAGAACTACGGATGTTGAACAAGGCATCGCCGATCAGCAGCGACAAGTCTCCCGGCACTGGCACGAGGTGACGAAGGCGGAGAACTTGGTCGCCAGAATGCGGATCAATCTCGGCCCGAATTTCATACGGGTTGAGTTTGAGGAAGGCGGCGAGTGCGCGATCCACCTTATCGACGTGCTGCTCCGCCCACGCGATCCTGGCTTCAACGCCGGCCACTCGGCTCATCGCACCGCCCCCACAGAGGTGCGACCATCCTAAGAACTGCCCACGGTTTTGACAGGATCAGCACGGTTTTCTCAGACGGGCTGGTTTAGGCAAAGCCCCCCCACCCATCCGTGGAACCATTCCCGATTCGTAGAAGAACCCATGCCGGGCAAGCACTTACGGCGAAAATGGCTGACGGGCAATCGTCCCGTAACCAACTCAAACGAACCGAATGTCACTGTGATTGAACAACGCCCACTCCTCGACGTGATTTTTCACGGGGACCACGGCGATTGTCGATTCACGGAGGTTGCAATCCTGTCCACTTGAGCGTTGCCCGTCGTTCGGGTCGTGTGTATTATGCGACTGAACCTGCCACGGTCATCCCGGTTCCCCTCATTGCCCACGCGTCCCACCCCGCACGCCGGGCGCGGGGGGATGCGAACACGGAGGCCGGCGTGAAGACGATCAAGTTTCGGGTGAGCGGGCGAACAGCCCCGCGGTGGCCAACGAACTGGCCGACATTATCAAGGCCAAGTTTGAAGTGGTCGCGACCGTGAACCCGATCCCCCCTCCTCCTCCGCCCGCCGGCGGGGAGAAGGCCGTCGATCAGGTCCACGTCGCCCTCGTTGCCGTGGACGTGCTGGTGGCCGCCTTCCACATCTACTACGTGTTCATCAAGCACCCGGCCGACGACAAGCGGAAGCACCTGATCGACAACTGGCAGTCGGTGGTGGACTGGGCCAAGACGAAACTGCCGACCACCGTCCGCATGATCGTGGGAACCGAGGACCGGGCGCTCCACCTGGGCGACGCGGAGCGGCTGCACCACCTGACCGAAAAGGCGGCGAAAGCCGCCATCGTCTCCGAGTGACCCGGACACGCCCATGCCCGCCCCAGTCGTCATCGGCTTGTCCGACACTCACCTCCGCGCCGAGCGGGGCGGCACCACGCTGCTCCGCCGGCCGGTCGGCGACCTGACGGCCATCTCCGACGCCACCGCCAAGTACGCCACCGCTACGAAGGCCGACCACTCCGAGCGGCCCATCGGCCGCAGCCTGTTCGACTGGCTCGACGGCCCCGACAAGTGGCTGAAGAAACTGCTCGACGCCGGACCGTCCGAGTTGTGGCTGGAGTTCGTCCTCGACCGCGCGGGGAACCCGGCGTTCCTCGAAGCCCCTTGGGAACTGCTCGCCGATGACGACGACTTTCTGGCGGGGAAGCCGGGCCTGCCGTTCTCGGTCGCCCGCCGGTACGCCGCCGCGTCCGACCCGCCGGCACCGTCCGACTACCGCCCGTCGGTCGTGTTCATGGCCGCCGACCCACGGGGCACGACCGTCGCGCTCGACTACGGGGCGGAGGAAGTGGCCATCCTTCAGGCTATTGGCGTGACCGACGTGGACTTCCTGTGCGAGGACAGCGGCAACCTGCCCCTGCTGGCCAAGCGCATCAAGAAGGAGACCGAAGGTGCCGGGGTGGACATCGTTCACCTGTCGTGCCACGGGAAGGTGCTGGACGGCAAGCCGATTCTGGCGATGGAGAAGGAGGGCGGCGAACCCGATGAGGTGGGGGCCGATGCTATCGCCCGCGAGTTCGTCGGCATCCGCCCGCGGCTGCTCTTCCTGTCGGCGTGCGAGACGGCCGAGCCGAACAAACTGCTCGGCTCACTCGCCGGCCTCCTCGTGCGGGAGCGGTTCCCCGCGGTGCTCGGCTGGGCCGGCGGGGTGAACGACGTGGCCGCCACCCGGTTCGCGGCCGAACTCTACCGCCAGTTGGCCGCCCGCGAACCACTCCAGGCGGCCGTCGCCGCCGCCCGCCGGGCCACGTTCGACGACGGCGACCAGCACGTGAAAAGCGAATGGCACAAGGCCCGCCTCTTCCTGGGGGCGGAAGGGGGTGGGCCGCTCTGCCGCGGCACCGGCCGCCGCCGCCACTGGCACGACTCCGACCGCTCCGAGAAGGAGTTCCTGGACAAGGTGAACAAGCGGGTGCCGGTGGCCACCCGCCGGCAGTTCGTCGGCCGCCGCCGGCCGATCCAGGACGTGCTCCGCGCACTCCGGGCGCCCAAGCCGACGGTCGTGTACGGCCTCGGGCAGCACGGTAAGAGCAGCCTCGCCGCCCGCATCGCCTCGCGGTTCCCGTCGCACGACCCGGTGGTGGTGTTCGGCGAGTACACCCCGGCCGCCGTCCTGCGCGCGGTCAGCGCCACCCTGGCCGACGAGGGGCACGACGGGGCGGCGGCGGCGCGGAAGATCGTGAGCGAACACCTGGCCGAAGTGGACGGCAACCCGGAGGCGTTTCGCGCCACCCTCGGCCGGCTACTCAAAGGCCCGTTCCAGGAACTGCAAACCGACAAGACCACCGGCAAGGCGAAGCAGCGGCCGATCCTGCTCATCCTCGACGACTTCGAGCGGGCGCTGGCCGACCCGCTCGGAGGGGAGGACCACGCGGTGAAGGCGGACCTGGCCCCCGGCATCGCCGAGGTGCTGCGGGCGTTCGCCAACACCGAACACAACTCCCACCTGCTCTTCACCTGTCGGGTCAAATTCACCTGCGTGGTGGGCGGGCGGGACGCGGCGACGCGGGCCGAGTTCGTCCCCCTGCCGGACATGACCGACAGCGACCTGTACCGGCAGGCCCAACAACTCGCCCTCCAACTGGCGGAGGAAATCGGCAAGGTGGGCACGCGGCTGACGGCGGCCGAGGTGGAGGGACTGAAGCAGTCGTTGGTAAACGTCACCCCGCTGGTGTTCGGCAGCCCGCGGCTGATGAGCTTCGCCCCCACCTGCGGAGCAAGAGCGCCGCCGAACTGGACGGCTTCTGCCGGGCGGCCGTCGAGTATCGCGATAAGGGGGCGACCAGCCACCAGGAGCTGGTGGCCGAACTGGAACGGATCGCCATCGACCGGCTTCTCGGGTTGCTGTCGGCGGACGAGCGGGAACTGCTCCGGCGGTCGTGCCTGTTCCGCATCCCGGTGCCGTTGGCGGTCATGGGCCACCTGCACCCGCAGCACACCGCTGACCCGCGGCAGGCGGAGGCCGCCACCGCCCGCCTGTGCGGGCTGGGAGTGCTGAACCGCTTCGAGAACCCGCTCAACTTCCGCGTCGGGCACGACCACGCGCTGGTCGATCCGATGGTGCGGCCGAAACTCGACCCGGAGGGCCAGCCGTGACCGACGCCGATGCACGCTACTTGTCTGCCCTCGTCTGCCGTCCTCTTTTCGACGCCTGGGGCGGGACGGGAAAGAACGTAGGGCGGCCAATCCCTCTCGACGGCGAGTTGACCCGCCTGGGTCTGTTCGCGGCTGACGCCGGCGTGGTGGCCGCTTGTGCCCTCACTCCAGTGAGCCTCGCGGCCCAAATGCACGAGTACCCGACCGCAGCCGGTCTCGGACGCCAGTGCATTGAACTGCTCGACGAGAAGCGGCACTCGCCGCCGTTTCGACTGCTGCGGCGGACGGCCCTGGCGTGCGGGATTGTCGGCGACACCGGGCGTGCTTCGGATTTGCTCCGGCGCACCGTGGACATGACCCGTGGCCAGGAGTCTGTCGAAGCGGCGCAGGCTCTGGCAGAATACGGCGAGTTCCTGGTCGGCCGTGGGGAGATCGACCAGGCGGAGAAGCACCTGCGCGATGCTGTGGCCCAGTTTGGCAAACTGAAGGAGGAAAAACAGCGAGCCGTCGCGCTCGGGCGCATCGCCGACATCCTGCAGGCCCGCGGGCAGTTGGACGAGGCGCTGCGGATCCGCCGGGAGGAGGAACTGCCGGTGTACGAGCGGCTGGGGGACGTGCGGTCGAAGGCGGTGACGATGGGGAAGGTCGCCGACATCCTCCAGGCCCGCGGGCAGTTGGTCGACGCCCTCCGCATCCGCCGGGAGGAGGAACTGCCGGTGTACGAGCGGCTGGGGGACGTGCGGAGCAAGGCGGTGACGATGGCGAAGATCGCCGACATCCTGCAGGCCCGCGGGCAGTTGGACGAGGCGCTGCGCGAGTTCGAGACGGTGGCGGTGGTCTTCACGAACCTCGGCGACGTTCACAGTTTCGCCGTGGTGCGGGGGCGGGTCGCCGACATCTACTTCGCCCGCGGGCAGTTGGACGAGGCGCTGCGGATCCGCCGGGAGGAGCAACTGCCGGTGTACGAGCGGCTGGGGGACGTGCGATCGCTGGTGGTACTTCGAGCACAAATTGGGATGTCGCTCATTCAGCGTGGTAACGCAGAAGACCTGGAACCGGCCGTCAAAGACCTGATGTGGGCACACGCCGCGGCGAAGAAAATCGGGCTGAGGGAAGCGGCCCAGATCGAGGCGATCCTAAGTCAACTGTTTCAGAACTCCGACCCGGAATCCGACGAGCCGCCCGCGTAGCCGGACTTCCGGACACCCGCCCGTCACGTCGGCCGTCACCTGCCCGACGTGTCAACACCCGGCGACCACCACAGCCAAGTTCTGTAGCAACTGCGGCACCCGCCTGGAGCCTGCCCAATGACGCTCGCCCCGACCGTTCACCTACTGTCCGCCGTCTACCCGACTGCCCGCGGCCGGGCGATCACCGGCGCGGTTCGGCACCGCCGGCGGGTTCCGCCGGTTCGACGGGACGGATCGCAGTGCGGGCGGCGTTTCACCACACTCGTTGGTCGAACGTGGGACGCGACACCCGCTCCCTGCGACCACAGCGGTGAATCGACTGGTGCCCTGCGGGCAGAACATGTAAGCTTTCATCACACGACTCCGAGCGACGAGGTTTGAACTGGTGGTCCGCGTCGCGCTCCTGCTGTTGGCAATGCCGTCACTGCTCATGCCGCCCGGCGTGTGCGTGTGCCAGTACGCCCGGACGGACCGCGTGACGCCGGATGCGCGGCCTGTCGCGTCACCCCGCACCGCTTCGGTGGTCGCCGGCGAAGGTGCCGCCCGCGCCGGCGGGTGTTGCAAGAGGTGTCGCGGCACGACGAACACGGCCCCGCACTCCCGACCGCCGGACGGTCCTGTTGAACCGGCCCCGCGCCCGCCGGCGGATCGGGAACACGCCCCGAACTGCCCGGCGGTCACACCGACCGTCGCCCTGAAACTGGCTGACCTGTCGGTCCTGCCGCCCGAACTCCTGTTCTCGGCCGGCGGCTGGCTCGTTGACGACGTGGCCGTGCCGACCGTCACCCGTGTGGCCCCGACTGACACCCCTTTCCCGCCGACTCCGCGATACATCACCTTCCGCTCGCTGCTCATTTAGCCCACCCCCGCGCCCGCACCCGCCCGTCGCGTCCGCACTCCGTCCTCGTCCGGGGTTCGTCATGTCTGAGTATTCATCTCGGCCCGGTCTGTTCGGCAGGATCGTCCGCGGCATTCCGCCGGTCGTCATCTTCGCTGCACTCGGCGGGCTGCTCGTGTGGGGGCACCAGAGCGGGTGGACGCTGCCGAAGTTCTCGGCCCTCCGCGGGGAGGCCACCACGCCCGACGACTGGTGCCCGAACCACTGCGTGCCCGAATCGGAGTGCGTGGAGTGCCGCCCGGAACTGATGCCCCGGCCGAAGGCTCACGGCTGGTGCAAGGAACACGGCGTCCACGAGTGCCCGCTCCATCACCCGGAGGTGGCCCAACTGCCGTACAAGCCGACGGTGACGGCGGACGACCGGGAACGGGCCGCCCGTGCCCTCGCCCTCACCCCGCGGGCGGAGAACAACAGCAAGTGCGAGTTGCACAAGCGGCGGATTCAATTCGCTTCCGATGAAGCAGTGCAGAAGGCCGGGGTGGATTCGGAGCCGGCGGAGGCGGGCACGGTGGTGGAGGCGGTGACGGCGAACGGGGAGATCACCTACGACCCGACCCGCACCGCCCGCCTGTCGGCGCGGGCCTCCGGCAGCGTGCTCCGGGTGTTCAAGCGGGTGGGCGAGCCGGTGACGGCGGGCGAGGTGGTGGCGCTGGTGGACGCGGCCGAGGTGGGCAAGGCGAAGGCCGACCTGTTGCAAGCCGTCGTGCAACTGCGGCAAAAGGAGAAGCTGCTCGCCGGCTACCGCGAGTCGCCGGGCGTGGTGCCGGCCCGCACCGTCACCGACGTGGAGGCGGCGGCGGGCGAACTCCGCGCCAGGGCCGCCACCGCCGAGCAAGCCCTCAACACCCTGGGCCTGCCGTTCGAGCTGAAGGCACTGGCGAAGGTGGCCGACGACGACCTGCCGAAGGCGCTCCGCTTCGTCGGCCTGCCGGCGGCCGTCACCGACACGCTCGACCCGAAGGGGGCGAGTTGGAACCTGCTGCCGGTCGTCTCCCCGCAGGACGGGTTCGTCGCCTCCCGCGACGTGGTGGCCGGCGAGGTGATCGACACGGCGAAGGTGCTGGTGCAGGTGGTAGACGCCCGCCGCATGTGGCTGACGCTGGACGTGGGGCAGGCGGACGCGGCTCTGGTGAAGGTCGGCCAGCCGGTGCAGTTCCGCCCGAACGTCGGGCGTGAGGTCGTGGCCGGGGTGGTGAACTGGATGAGCACTGAGGTGAACGACCGCACGCGGACGGTGAAGGTGCGGGCGGAGTTGGACAACCCGAGCGGGCGGCTGCGGTCGAACACGTTCGGCACCGGGCGGGTGATCTTGCGGGAGGAGGCGAAGGCAGTGGTGGTGCCCACCACGGCCCTGCACTGGGAAGGGGATTGCCATGTGGTGTTCGTGCGGGACAAGGACTACCTGAAGCCCGGCGCGCCGAAGGTGTACCACACCCGCACCGTCCGGCCGGGGGTGAAGGCGGGCGACAAGACGGAGATCATCGCTGGGCTGCTGCCGGGCGAGGTGGTGGCCCACGTCGGGGCCGAGACCCTGCGGGCCGAACTGCTCCGCGGCAACCTGGGCGAGGGGTGATGCACGAAGAAGTAGCGGCCCGGTCGGGCCGCAGAGTGATGGAGTGCGTTCATTCTTCAGCCCGAAGGGCTGGGATCGCTCAGCCCAGGGCAACGCCCTGGGTAGGGTCTCCAACCACCACCAGCCTGAAGGGCTGGGAGAGGCTCGCAGTCCGACCCAGGGCGTTGCCTTGGGCTGAGCACTCCCAGCCCTTCGGGCTGAAATCCGCTGAAAGACGAGCCTTCCTTCATGCTGAACCGGGTCATCGACTTCTCGCTCAAGCACCGCCTGCTGGTGATCGTGGCGTCCCTCGCCATGGTGGCCTTCGGCGTGCTGTCGATGCGCCAACTCGACGTGGACGCCTTCCCCGACACCACCCCGGTGCAGGTGCAGATTAACACCGTCGCCCCCGCCCTCGGCCCGGAGGAGGTGGAGCAGCAGATCACGTTCCCGGTCGAGCAGGCGCTGTCCGGACTGCCCAAGCTGCAGTCCCTCCGCTCGGTCTCGAAGTTCGGGCTGTCGCACGTGGTCGTCACCTTCGACGACGGCACCGACATCTACTTCGCCCGACAGGTGGTGAACGAGCGGTTGGGGGCGGTCGAACTGCCCGGCGGCATCGACCGGCCGAAGTTGGGTCCGGTGTCCACCGGGCTGGGCGAAGTGTTCCACTACGTCGTCACCGGCAAAGGGGACGACGCCACCGACCTGCGGACGATCCACGACTGGGTCATCCGGCCGAAGGTGCGGACCGCCCGCGGGACGGCCGAGGTGAACTCGTGGGGCGGGTTCGAGAAGCAGTACCAGGTGCGGATCGACCCCGACCGGCTGGTGAAGTACGGCCTCACGTTCGACCAGGTGACGGACGCCGTGCGGCGGAACAACGCGAACGCGGGCGGCGGCACCATCACGCAGAACGGGCAGGCGCTGCTCGTCCACGGCAAGGCCCGCACGACCGACCGCGAGCAGATCGCCGGCGTGGTGGTCACCGCCGCCGACGGGGTGCCGGTGCGGGTGGCCGACGTGGCCGACGTGGAAGTGGGGCACGAGGTCCGCCGCGGGGCGGTGACGGCCGACGGCAAGGGCGAGGTGGTGCTGGGGTTGGGGTTCATGACGATGGGCGAGAACAGCCACACCGTCACGTGGGAGATGAAGCACAAGCTGGACGAGGTGAAGGCCACCCTGCCGCCGAACGTGCGGGTGCAGCCGGTGTACGACCGCACCGAACTGGTCGATCACGTCATCCACACCGTCCGGAACAACCTGTTCGAGGGCGGGCTGCTGGTGATCGCCGTGCTGTTCGCCTTCCTGGGCAACCTGCGGGCGGCGGCCATCGTCGCGCTGGCCATCCCGCTCGCCATGCTGTTCGCCTTCACCGGCATGTTCCGCTGGGGGATCGCGGCCAGCCTGCTGTCGCTCGGGGCCATCGACTTCGGCATGGTGGTGGACAGCTCGGTAGTGATGGTGGAGAACTGCGTCCGACACCTGAGCCAGAACACCGAGGGGAAGAGCAAGGTGGAGGTGATCCGAACCGCGGCGGTGGAGGTGCGGAAGCCGACGCTGTTCGGCGAGCTCATCATCGCCATCGTGTACTTGCCCATCCTCACGCTCGAAGGGATCGAGGGCAAGCTGTTCCGCCCGATGGCGCTGACGGTCATCTTCGCCCTGGTCGGGTCGATGATCCTGTCGATGACGCTCATGCCGGTGCTGGCCAGTCTGGTGCTGCCGAAGCGGGTGCCGCAACGCGAACCGCTGCTCATGCGAATCGCCCACGCCATTCACGCCCCGATCCTGCGGGTCTGTATGAACCACCGTTTGGCGGTCATCGGGTTCGCCGCGTGCGTGCTAGTGTTCGCGTTCGGGTTCATCGCCCCGAACCTGGGGTCGGAGTTCGTGCCGAGGCTGTCCGAGGGGGCCATCTGCATCAACGTGGTGCGGCTGGCCGGCACCGACCTGGACGAGAGCGTGCGGGCGAACACGCAGATCGAGAAGACGATTCTGGCGAAGTTCCCGGACGAGGTGGACCACGTGTGGAGCCGCATCGGGACGGCCGAGGTGGCGACCGACCCGATGGGGCTGGAACTGACCGACGTGTTCATCACCCTCAAGCCGCGGCCCCAGTGGAAGCGGGCGACGACGCAGGCCGAACTGACCGTGCTGCTCGACAAGGAACTCCGCACCACCCCCGGCCAGAAGCTGGCGTTCACCCAGCCGATCGAACTCCGCATCAACGAGATGCTGAGCGGCGTCCGCACCGACGTGGCGGTGAAGATCTACGGCGACGACTTCGACACGCTGGAAAAGAAGGCGAAGGAGGTGGAGGCGGTCCTCCGCACCGTGCCGGGGCAGGCCGACCTGTCGGTCGAGCAGATCGGCGGCCAGCCGGTGCTGTCGGTGCAAGTGAAGCAGGACGAGATCGCCCGACACGGGGTGCCCGCGCAAGCAGTCCTCGACCTGGTGGAGTCAATCGGGTCGAAGCCGCTCGGCGAGGTGGTGGAGGGGCAACTCCGCTTCCCGCTGGTGGTGCGGTTGCCCGAACACCACCGACAGAGTCCGGAGGCGGTGGGGGCGATGCTCGTCACGTCGCAGAACGGCGAGCGCATCCCCCTCGCCCGCCTCGCCGACGTGCGGGTGGTCGAAGGGCCGTCCACCATCACCCGCGAGTGGGGGCAGCGGCGGATCACCGTCACGTGCAACGTCCGGGGGCGCGACCTGGGCAGCTTTGTGAAGGAGGCGCAGAAGAAGGTGGCCGAGAAGGTGACGCTGCCGACGGGCCGCTATTCGCTCGTCTGGGGCGGGCAGTTCGAGCAGTACGAGCGGGGGCTGGTGCGGCTGATCGTCATCGGCATCGTCGCCCTGATGCTCGTGCTCGGGCTGCTGTACGCCACCTACGGCAACGTGGTGGACGTCGTGCGGGTGATTTCCGGCATCCCGTTCGCTTGGGTCGGCGGGGTCATCGCGCTGTGGCTGCGCGACATGCCGTTCTCCATTTCGGCGGCTATCGGGTTCATCGCCCTGTCTGGTGTAGCGGTGCTCGACGACATGATCCTCGTCTCCTACGTCCGCCAACTGCGGGCGAAGGGGCTGGCGCTCGACGACGCGGTGAGACAAGCGGCGATCACCCGCCTGCGGCCAGTGCTCATCACCACGCTTGTGGCAAGCCTCGGCTTCCTGCCGATGGCGTTCTCCACCGGACAGGGGGCCGAGGTGCAACGCCCGCTGGCCACGGTGGTCATCGGCGGGGTGATCGGGGCGATGGTCATGTCGCTGCTGGTGCTGCGGGTGTTGTACCTGTTGTTCAGCGGTGGCGTCCGCCGGTCGCGCCCCACCGCGAAGGGATCACCCACCGCGGACGACACGCCGGTGGAGTTGGCGGACGTTTCACCCCCATCCGGGGGCACTCAACGGAGGGACGGCGGATGAGCGCGACCACGATTCGGGCGAGCCTGGCGGGGATGTTCCTCGCCGGCGTGTTGGCCCTGGCGGTCGGCTGCGGGCCGAGCAACCCGAGCGACCAGGCGAAGGGGACGGGCAAGCCCGCCGCCGCCACCGGCAAAAAAGTGGACGACCACAGCGAGTGGTGGTGCGCCGACCACGGCATTCCGGAGCTGGAGTGCTCGATGTGCCAGTCGAAGGTGAAGAAGGAGTGCAAGGCGAAGGGCGACTGGTGCGACACGCACGAGCGGGCGAAGAGCCAGTGTTTCATCTGCGACCCGTCGCTGAAGGAGAAGTTCGCGGCCAAGTACCGGGCGAAGTACAACGCCGAACCGCCGCCCGTCGAGGAGGAGACGGAGAAGAAGGACGAGAAGAAGTGACGGCGGCGGCGGAGCGGGGGCGGCGTGGTCCCGGCGACCGCCACTGACAGCCCGATGACACTCGGCACGCCGACGGACCCATCCGCCACCAGCCCGACCGTCGCGGCGATTGCCACCGGCATCAGCGGCGCGGCCACGAATTCCCGCCACGGGGCCGGCGGCGGCACGTCCGGCAACTCGTCGTCGGCCGGCGGATTGGGGGCGGTACTCATGGAGCGGGGAGTGTCGCAGCCGCGAGTGACCAAAGGGAGAGGCGATCTTGTAGGTCGTGGTCGAACAGCTCCCGTCAGGGAGGGTGAGGCCCGACATGGAACCGGGGGCGCAGTGTCCGGGTGGGCATCAACACACCCGGTGACTGCGTTGCCGGGTGCCTTGGTGTTTGGGAGTCGGGCCGCGCTCCCGCGCCG
>JANNQE010000144.1:0-4407 GCA_031441625.1 Planctomycetia bacterium | reverse complement strand
GAGCGGACGCGATCGGTCGGAACAACTTTTTGGCGGGCATCCGCAGGTTGGCCAGCGGATCGCCAGCAGGAGATTTGGCCATCGTACTGGTACGATAGAGCAGACACGACCCCGGCGCAAGTCCCGTGCCGAACAGTATTGATCCCGGAGTCCAGCGGGGAAAAGGTGGGTATCCGCATCAGCGTTCGGTTGTCCGGCCCCAGCCGCTCGGCTATTCTGCCAATGCCATGACCGACATCACACGCGTGCTGGACGGCATCCGGGCGGGCACGGTTCCGGCCGCGGAACTCCTCCCCCTGGTGTACGCCGAACTGCGCTCGCTCGCGGCTTCACGGCTGGCGTCCGAGCGGCCGGGGCACACGCTGTCGGCCACGGCGCTCGTCCACGAGGCGTACCTACGGGTGGGTGGGGGGAACCACTTCGACCACCGCGGGCACTTCTTCGCGGCGGCGGCCGAAGCGATGCGGCGGATTCTGGTGGACCACGCCCGCCGGGCGCAAGCCGACAAGCGGGGCGGGGGCATGACCCGTCACGCCGCCGACGAGTGGCCCATCGCGGCCCCCGAGCCGTCCGAAGACCTCGTCGCCCTGGACGCGGCGCTCGACAAGTTCGCCGCGGTCGATCCGCAGAAGGCCGAGTTGGTGAAGCTGCGGTACTTCGCCGGGCTGACCATCGAAGACGCGGCCGACGCGCTGGGCATCTCGCCGGCGACGGCGAAACGACACTGGGCGTACAGCCGGGCGTGGCTGTTCCGGGAAATCGCCGGGAATTCGTGAGCCGGTTTCACGACGGAGTACGCATTTCCGGCGAGCGGCCCGCGTGAGCGGGCTGGTTCTGGGCGAGCGGGGGGCGTCAGCCCCCTGTTCCACGACAGCAACAGCCCGCTCACGCGGGCCGCTCGCCAACAGTGGGGGCACGCCGATGACCGACGAAACCCTGTTCGCTGCCGCCCTGGAACACGAGTCGCCGGAGGCGCAAGCCGCGTTCGTGGACGGGGCGTGCGACGGCCCCGAGCAGCGGGCGCGGGTGGAATCGCTGCTCGCCGCCCACGAACAGGCCGGTTCGTTCCTCGACCGCCCGGCGGTCGGGGCGGACGACGACAGCACCCGCGCCACCCCCGCCGACGACGGCGGCACCCGCACGTTCGAGCCGGCCGGCGACCCGTCCGACGCCGACGCCACCGCCTTCCTCGCCCCGTCCGACCGCCCCGATTCGCTCGGCCGCATCGGGCACTACGAGGTGTTGGAAGTGCTCGGCCGCGGCGGGTTCGGCATCGTGTTCCGGGCGTTCGACGACATCCTCCAGCGGGTGGTGGCGGTGAAGGTGCTGGCCCCGCACATGGCCGTCACCAGCCCGGCCCGCAAGCGGTTCCTGCGGGAGGCCCGCTCCAGCGCGGCGGTGCGGCACGAGAACGTGGTGCAGGTGCATGAGGTCAAAGAGCAGCCGCTGCCGTACCTGGTGATGGAGTACATCCCCGGCGAGACCCTGCAACAGCGGCTCGACCGCACCGGCCCGCTGGACACGGCCGACGCCCTCCGCATCGGCCGGCAGATCGCCGACGGGCTGGCCGCCGCCCACGCCCAGGGCCTCATCCACCGCGACATCAAGCCGAGCAACATCCTGATCGACGCCGGCCCACACCCGGCGGCCAAGATCACCGACTTCGGGCTGGCCCGCGCCGCCGACGACGCCTCCCTCACCCGCAGCGGGGCGGTGGCCGGCACGCCGATGTATATGGCCCCGGAGCAGGCCCGCGGGGAGACGCTCGACCACCGGGCGGACCTGTTCAGTCTGGGCAGCGTGCTGTACGTAATGCTGTCCGGCCGCCCGCCGTTCCGCGCCAACTCCACCCCGGCGGTGCTCAAGCGTGTGGCCGACGACACCCCGCGGCCGATCCGCGAGATCATCCCCGAGGTGCCCGAGTGGTTCTGTCGGATCGTGGACAAGCTGCACGCGAAGGACCCGGCCGAGCGGTTCCAGACGGCCCAGGAGGTGGCCGACCTGCTGGCCGACTGCGAGAAGCAGATCGCGGCCCACGGGTCGTTGCAGGATCACAGCCGCATTCCGGGTGGGGAGCCGGCTCGCGGCCTGGGGTGGGCGTGGGCGTGGGCGGTCGTCGGCGTGATACTCGTCCTGGTGCTGCTGAACGCCGCCTTCGCCGGTTGGCAAGAGGAGTGGAACGGCATCCAGAGCATGCAGTACGCCACGGTGATCGGTATCCTCATTGCCGTTCTCGGGGTGGGAGCGGCCGTTTGGTCGCGGCGGGTGGCCAGGCGAGGTGACCGGCTCCGAGCGGGACGGTGGCGAGCGCTCACTGTCGCCGCGTGTGTCCTGATGGTCGGGAACGTCGGCGTCGGCGTGTACAAGGCGAGTCGCGTTGCCGACCACATCCGCGACACGCTCCGCCCGGACGGCGGGGGCGTGACCGTGCCGCCCGAGCCCGTCGGCCCCGCCACCCCCTCCGCCATGAAGCAGGACGACGGGTTCACCCCGCTGTTCAACGGCAAAGACCTGACCGGCTGGAAGACGCACCCGGACCAGCCGGGCGGGTGGGAAGTCCGCGACGGCGTGCTGGTCGGCAGCGGGGAGCAGAGCCACTTGTTCACCCAACGCGGCGACTTCGCCGACTTCCACCTGTTCGTCGAAGCGCGAATCAACCTGGGCGGTGACAGCGGGGTTTTCTTCCGCTCGCCGTTCGGCCTGAAGCGGCGCACCCCGACGATCCTCACCCCCGACGGGTACGAACTCGAGTTGCACAAGAACTACGGGCACCCGACCAAGACGGGCGGCATTCCCAAGATCGGACCGTTCACCGACGACTCGCTCGTCAAGCCGGACCAGTGGTTTACACTGGAACTGATCGCCCGCGGCAACCGGTTCGTCACCAAGTTGGACGGCAAGCAACTGCTCGCCTGCGAGGACGCGACTGGCAAGTCCCCGAGCGGCCACCTCGCGCTGCAACTCTTCTCCCGCGGAACCGTCGTCGAGTTCCGCAAGGTCGAGATCAAGGAGCTGCCGGCGAGTCCGCCCGCGGTGCCCAAGACGGCGGCCGAGGTGCTACCTTTCCTGGCCGGGAACTGGAAGGTCGAGTTGCACGCGATCGATCCGAAGGTCCCGCCGGACGCGTCACCCACCGTCGGACAGATGGCCATCGAGTACGTCGCCGACGGCAAAGTCCTCCGCGCCTGCACCGCGGCTGTCGGTGCCACGGGGGAAACCCGTTTCACCCGGTTCCTGTATTCGTTCGACGCCGACAAGGGCGTGTTCCGCCAATGGCAGGTCTGGTCCGACGGCAAGGCCCACGGACCGTTTAAGGGGCTGTTCAATCCCGATAACTGCACCCTTCTGTGGAGGCACACTATCGGCAACGGTATCGAGTCCATCAACCAGTTCGACTTCGTCGATTCCAACACGATTCGAACCCGGCTCGTCCACCAGGACGCGAGCGACAAGGTCGTCCGCGAGATGCGCATGACTTTCACGCGCATGGAGGGGCCGGCTGCCCTCGCCGCACTGCCGACGGATCCGACCCGGCCGCCGGAGATGGCCGTCCTCGACCGGATGGTCGGCGAGTGGCGGAACGAGCAGACCGTCACCGACGCCGCGGAGCCGGGCAAGCCGAAGTCCGAGACGTGTCGGGTGAAGGCCGGACTGATCCTCGGCGGGCGGTTCGTCGAGGAGCAGGTGACGAACGCCACCACCGGGGTGAGCGACTACTCGCTCTCGTGGTTCGACCCGGCGGCGAAGGCGTACCGCCGGTGGTACTTCAGCGGCACCGGCAACGTGTCGGACCTGACGGGGGCGTGGGACGACGCGGCGAAGGCGATCACCTGGACCGCGGCCGACAAGCGGACCGTGGTGGTCGAAACCTTCACCGGCGACGGCCGGAGCGACTTTCGCATCACCCAGAAGGACGGGGGCGGGCAGGCGGTGAAGGAGACCAAAGGGGTGGCTCGCCGGGTGGTGAACGGGTCCGCCCCGAAGCCGGCCGACATCCCGTTCGACGACAAGCAGGCCAAAGTGTACCAGCAGGAGTGGGCGACGCACGTGAACGAGAAGGTGGAGTTCACCGACTCGAAGTTGGGCATGGCGTTCCGCGTCATCCCGCCGGGCGAGTTCCTGATGGGGTCGGCCGAGCGGCAGTTGAAGGGTGAAGACGAGGGCAAGGACGGCGGGCTGGCAGCCCTCATCCAGCGGGGGTACGACGCCGAGGCTCCCCCGCACAAGGTGCGGATCACCCGCCCGTTTGCTGTGGGCAAGTGCGAGGTGATCTTCCCCACGGAAAGTGGACAGTGATCTAGCGGTTGTCCGGGTTCTTCGTCCGCTCGAACTCGTCCGGGGTCATGTACTCCAGGGTCGAGTGCCGTCGGACGCGGTTATAAAACACCTCGATGTACTCGAAGATCG
>JANNQE010000143.1:0-2532 GCA_031441625.1 Planctomycetia bacterium | reverse complement strand
CCGCCCGCTCCCGTTTCCGATGCGGGCGGGACGCCCGCGCTCCCGGCCCGAACTCAGTCCTTCGTGCCCAGTTCGGCCAGCAGTTGGGCGGCCTTGTTGGCATCGTCGGCCGTGTCGAAGTGGGCGAACCCGACGAACTTGCCGTCCAGCACGGTCATCATCAGCGCGTGCAAGTTGATGCCCGCCTTCTCCCACTCCATCGTCACCCGCCCGCCGAGGCCGGTCTTGTCGTCCCCCTGGAACCGCATGACGATCGGCTCCTGCACCTCCTGGAAGCCGGCCTTCTTCACCAGGTCGAACTCGCCCTTCACCTGCTTCGGCACGACGAACAGGTCGCCCGCGCCGGCCCTGCCCTCCGCCCGCTCGCTGTGGACGTATTCCAGGTGAACGCCCGCTTCCGCCAGCGCCTTCAGCCGCATCGCCGTGCCGCCCGGTTTGTCGTCCACCGGGGCGTGATACACGTGGACGCGGAACATCTTGAACATGGCTAGTCCCTCCCGAGGGGGTCGAGTGGCGGGAGAACGACAGACGTGACCCCCGCGCCCCGATGATACCCCGACGAAATGGGAAATCAACGGGCGACCTGTCCGCGGACGTGGGGTCTCGCATTTCACCTCGACGCGCGTGTCGTCGCCGCGATCCGATCAGTGGTGTGCGTGGTCCCGCTCGACCTCGCGTGTGCGTCTGCCAACGACGAGGGCCGCAACCCTTCGGATTGCGGCCCTCGCGGCGGATGGGCGTTACTGGGCTTGAACCAGTGACCCCCACAATGTCAATGTGGTACTCTAGCCAACTGAGCTAAACGCCCGCAGGTCTATTTTTAGGCGACCGGCCGCGACGGTCAAGGCGAATCACACTCGAACCGCCCGCACACTTGCACGCCCGCCCGCCGCACGTCATACTTAAGTTCTCCCGCCTGGCTCCCCTTTCCCGTTCGAGCCGCCGACATGCCCGCCCCGCCTCCCGGTTGTGCCGACTTCCGCGCCTCGCTCCGCTCGCCGTCCCGCCGCTCGTTCCTGCGACTCGGCACGCTCGGTGCCGCCGGTCTCGCGCTGCCGAACTTGCTGCGGGCCGACGAGAAGAAGGGCACGCCGGTGAAGTCGGTCATACTGCTGTGGATGCGGGGCGGGCCGAGCCACATCGACATGTGGGATCCGAAGCCCGACGCGCCCGCCGAAATTCGCGGCGAGTTCGGCACCATGCCCACGAGCGTGACCGGCATCACGCTGTCTGACATGCTGCCGATGACTGCGAAGCGGATGAACAAGTGGAGCATCGTCCGCAGCCTGCACCACGACGACGCCGGGCACAGTACGGGCGATCAGATGTGTTTCACCGGGTACGGCCCCGGCCCGGTGCCGGACGAGAACAGCCACCCCAGCCTCGGCTCGGTCGTGTCCAAGCAACTCGGCCACCTGAACACCGCGCTACCAAGCTATGTGATGATCCCGCGGGTGGTGCCCGGTGCGGGGAGCGCGTACCTCGGGCCGACGCACAAGCCGTTCGAGACGCAAGCCGACCCCGCGTCCGTCGGCCCGTTCAAGCTGCCGAACTTCGCCCCGGCTCAGGGCGTGACGGCCGAGAAGTTGACCGACCGCAAGGCGCTGCTCGCCGATTTCGACACCCTGCGTCGCGACATGGACGGCTCCGGTCAGATGCTCGCCGCCGACCGCCACCAACAGAAGGCGTGGGACATCCTGACTTCCAATGCCGCCCGGGATGCGTTCGATCTGGACAAGGAATCGCCGAAGGTGCGGGAACGGTACGGCTTCAGTCCCGCGTTCGACCCGAAGGCCTCGAACCGCTGCGGCTGCCCGAACTGGGCGCAACGGATGCTCCTCGCCCGCCGCCTCGTGGAAGCGGGCGTCCGGCTGGTTACGGTGGACCTGCGGTGGTGGGACACGCACGTGAAGGGGTTCGAGTCGCTCCGCGAAGGGTTCCTGCCGCGGTGGGACAAGGCGTATTCGGCACTCATCGACGACCTGGACGACCGCGGGCTACTGGAAAGCACGCTGGTGTTGGCGTGGGGCGAGTTCGGCCGTACGCCGAAGGTGAACGCCGACGCCGGCCGGGATCACTACCCGAACGTGTTCAGCGCGGCGGTCGCCGGCGGGAAAGTGAAGGGCGGCATCGTGGTGGGTGAATCCGACAGCAAGGGGGCGTTCCCGAAGGCGAATCCGAAGTCGCCGCAAGACATGCTGGCCACCGTATACCAGCACCTCGGCGTAGACACGGAAGCACAGTACCTGAACAACGGCCGGCCGATCAGCGTGCTTCCCAGCGGCAAGCCCATCGAAGAGTTGATGTAGAACCGCGACCGGAGGGAGCGTGTGCGGCCCCAACGGGGCCACCGGGAATAGCCAGGGGTGACGGAGTCCCGAAGGGACGACGGAACCCCTGGGAACGAGACCCACAAACCTCGCAGCCCCGAAGGGGCGACCCACTTGAGCCGGGTCGCCCCTTCGGGGCTGCGGACATTGTTCGCATCGCGTCCAGGGGTTTCGCTCGCTCCGCTCGCTTCACCCCTGGCTA
>JANNQE010000142.1:0-3771 GCA_031441625.1 Planctomycetia bacterium | reverse complement strand
ACCCTGGGACACCCACCGCACCACCCACACCCGACCCCAACGGGGTCGTTCAGGTCAGCCGGAACGACCCCGTTGGGGTCGAATCGCTGGTGGCCGTCGTACCCAGGGTGTCGGTGCTTCGCACCTCAACCCTGGGCTGAGGGAACGACGCCGTTGGCGTCGAAGGCCACCCGCCCCCTACTTCTTCTTCTCGCCGAACACGCCTTGTTGAACCTTTTCCAACTCCCGCAAGCGCTCGCGGCTGCGGGCCTGCTGCTCCTGCCACTGCTTGAACGCGGTGTCCGTCACCACGGCTTTCAGCCGCGATTCCGAGTACCCGGCCGGGCGACCCTGGCCCACCCGCTCCTCGGCGGGGCGGGCGGCGGTTTCGGTGTCGGTCATGGCGATGGGGCGGTCCGGTTGCAAGGCAGACTGCACCGCGCGGAGGGCGGGGCCGGCGGTCTTCGGGTCGGCGGCAAGGGCGGCACGGGCCGCCTTCACTTGGACCGTTTCGGGCAGCGGCACCTCGGCGAACGCCTTGACGGCCTCCGGGGTGGTGCCGTTCGGCCGCAGCAGATCGGCGACGAGTGCGCGGCCGCGGTCGTACACCTCGTGTTTCCGGTCGTACACGGCGACCCGGAATTCAACCCGGTCGCCGACGGCCAGTTTCGACACGGTGCCGTCTTTGGCCGTTTTGATGAGGGCGGCGGTGAGGAAGTTGTACCGCCCGCCGGCCACCAACCCGCTCGGCTCGGCCTCCGGGTCGTTGGCGGGGATGGGGTAAAACTCGTTGTTCTTCACCTCGTCGTAACTTTCGAAGATGCCCAGTTCGGGGCGGAAGCGGCCGACCTTCTCGGGGTCCGCCGACACCTGCTTGAGGGTGAACAGCGTCCACGGGCCGTCGTTCACGCGGTAGATGATGGCCGCCCGCGCGACGCCGAGCGCCGACCGCGCCTGATACCCGATCTGGATCTGCCCGCCGAGAATCAGCGGGATGCCCCGCACCTCGTAGTCGTCGGCCGGGCCGGTGTCGGAGCCGGCCATGAGCAGTTCGTCGTTCAGCAGGACGGTCGGCGGGCGGTCGGGCAGCACGCTGATGCCGCGGCGGGGCGGGGTCAGGTTGTTCAGCCCGTAAGTGTCCGTCACTTCGATGCGGTAGCCGTTCACGCCGGGCGGGATGGTGAAGGTGGCGGTGCCGATGGTGCTGTCGGCTTCCAGGGTCATCGGGATGCGGTGCTCGATGCCTTTCCCGACGAGCGCCACTTCGGCCTTCGTCACCGACTTGGACAACTCCGCCCGCACCCGCACCGAACAGTCCGGGTGGCACACCACCTCGCCCTGCTTGGCGGTCGTCTCGAACCGCCGCTTGCCGTCCGGATCGACATACGCCGGGGCCAGAATCCAGGCGTCCACCTTCGTGACCACCGGCCGCGGCTCGTACCGCAACTCGGCCTCGGGCTTCATCCGCCCGTCGCCGATCTTCGCCGCGAACCGGAACGGCTCGGTGGCGGGCGGCAGGTCGGCGACGAAGATGCTGCCCCCGCCGTCGGCCGGGCCGGCGTACCGCAGCGGGTAGCGGGCGGTGCCGTCGGTGGTGTGGAAGAACTTCACCCCGCCTTCGCCCTGGTAGATCAGGTGGAACTTCCGCTCGCCCCCTTCGGGCGTCACCCGCACCTCGCCCAGGATGGTCTCCTTCACCGGGCCGGCCACCTTCACCCGCAGTTGCATCGGGTCGCCGGCCGGGAACGGGCCGACGGAGGCGTTCTCCAGGCTCACGTTCCGGGGGATGTCCACGTTCAGCAGCAGTTGGCGTTGGAGGAGGGCGGCGGAGGACTGCGGGAACAGGCCGAAGGTGACGAGCAGGATGAGCAGCACGGGCAGCAGAATGACGCCGGCCCAGAGCAGCCGCTTCGGGTCGGCGAGCGACGCCAGGTTGCGGCGGGCGGTCGTGTCGAGCGCCTCGTCCGTCAGGGCGGTGATGAGCTGCTTCGACATGCCGGCGGTGCGTGCCTCCGGCCGGTTCAGTTGAAGTGCCGTCACGAGGCGGTGGTCGTACTCGCTGAACTCGGACTCGGCGCGGCTGGCGAGGGCGACGAGCGACGGCGCGCGCACCGAGCGGATGGCGAAGAACACCGCCCCGACGGTGCCGGCGACGAGCACGACCGTCATGAGCAGCCGCACCCAGAACGGGGTGCCGTCCCACGAGCCGAGGTCGAGCAGGTTGTCGGTGGTGCAGGCGAGGGCGATGCCGCCGACGGCGACCAGGACGACCGCGGCAATCGCCACGCTCGCCGAGTACACCCACTCGCGGGCTTGCCAGGACTTCAGTTGGCGGAGGATCGGGGTCATGTTGTCGAGGACCAATTCAGGCGGGACACGGATGAAGAGGATCAAGACACGGATGAAGAGGATCAGGAAGAATGATTCTTGGCATTGATCCTCTTCATCCCTGCTTCTTCCGTGTCATCCGTGTCCGGTTCGGTTGATTCATCGCCACCAATCAACTCAGGCTGTTCACCTTGCGGATCGTCCACTCGGCGGCGAACAGTAGCAGCAGGATCGCCCACCACCAGTGGTTCCACGTCCACAGGTCCACCTCCCCCTTCTCGACGAACGGGGTGGTCTTCGCCTTCAACTGGTCGGACAGGCGGTGCAAATCCTCCTCCCGGTAAAACTGGCCGCCGGTCGAGGCGGCGAGCGCCCGCAGGCCCTCCTCGTTCATCGGCCCGGCGCTCAGCTCGTGGTCGGTCGGCAGGTTCACCCGGTATTCCAGCGTGGCCGTGTCGTCGCCGTTCTCCACCTTCATGGTGTACCGGCCGGGCTTGTTGAACGGCACCGTCGCCACGAACTCACCCGGCTGCCCCGGCAGGCTGTTCAAGATGACCGACGCGGTCGGGGCGTTCACGTCGTCCGACTGCGAGACGGTGGCCGAAATCTTGTCCACCTGGATCGGCTTCAGTTCGCCGGTCAGCAGGCGGGCGTACACCTGTCCGGTGCGGCCGGCCGTCGGGTCGGACGTGTCGAGCGACAGTTGCGTCAGCTTCGTGCCCAGCGTGCGGGGCGCGCCGCACACGTACACCGCCTGGCTCCAGAAGCGGTAGAAGTACTTGTCGGCCTCGTTCCGCCGCCACCGCCACGTCTCGTCGAACCCGGCGAACAGCACGTACCCCTTGCCGTAGTAGTGGCCGACGAGCAGGGGCATCGGCTTGCCGTCGGGCGTCTTCGCGGTCGGGTGAACCAGGAACGTTTCCGCCGCCGGCTTCAGCTTGGCAATCGGGTAGTGCCACATCATCGGCGGCAGGGTGGCCCACGCCTTCTTGCTCTCGGCCGGCGCGTCGTCCAGGCTGAGCAGCGCGGCCCGCTCGCCGGCGGCGGTGGGCACGGGGCGGTAGCCCTCGGTGCGGCTGTCCGGGTCCATCTTGAACTTGACCGGCGTGAACTCGACCGGCAGCACGTCGGCGAGCGGCGTCTTGTCGAACGTGCTCGGGGCCGCCGCCTTGCCGGCGATCTGGATCAGCCCGCCCCCCTCGGCCACGAACTCCCGCACCCACGTCTGCTGGTCGGGCGTCAGGAAACTCGCCGGGATGTCGCCCAGGATGAGCAGGTCGTAGGCGAACAACTCCGGGCGGGTGGCCGGGAAGGTGGTGGACCGCAAGCTGAAGGTGTTGAGCGTGGACAGTCAGCCGCGGTGGGACTTCAAGTTCATTCAGCGGGGGCTGCTGCGGGACCGCCGGTGCGAGGCCAAGTTCCTGCTCACCGACGGCGACCCCAAAGCCATGCGGTCGGGCGAGC
>JANNQE010000141.1:0-10464 GCA_031441625.1 Planctomycetia bacterium | reverse complement strand
CGGGTACCCGGCCAGTTCGATACGCGAGCGGGTGTACGCCTCGGACTCGGGGTACGGCATCCTGCTGTACACCGGCTCCCCGGACGCGGAGGGAACGCTCGGGGGGTTGGTCGAGACCGGCCGACAGATCGCCCGCCACTTACGGGCCGCCCTCGAACTCGCTCGGCTGTGCTCGAACGACCCGGTGTGCGCCCAGCATGACCCGACCGGGGCACACGAGGCCCGCCACCTGCACGGTGCCGCCTGTCACGGCTGCCTGCTGGTGTCGGAGACGTCGTGCGAGCAGCAGAACGACTTTCTCGACCGGGCCCTCGTCGTGACCACGGTGGACGACGGCGGGGCCGAGTTCTTCCGGGACTGACCGTGGACGACCTGTTACAGGCTTTGTCCGACGCCGACCTGCGGGCCCTCACCGCGGCGCTTGAGTCGGGCCGCGTCGGGCCGCCCTATTCTCCCGTTACCGTCGGCCGGTGGGTGACCGAATCGGTTGCCGGGGCCGTCTCCCGCCGCCTCGAGCACCTCGCCGGGACGGGGATGCAACCCGCCCACCTCGCGACTCTCACTACGGCCATCCTCTCCGCACGCGCGACACGCCCGTGTACCGACGACGAGGTGGAGTTGGTGTGGACCGGGCCGGAGGCGGGGGGTGTGACCAACCGGGACACCGGGGTGGTTGTCCGCGAACTCTTCGCCGGTGCGACCGAGTCGGTCTTGGTGGCGGGGTACGCGGTGTACCAGGGGCGTGAAGTGTTCCGCAGTTTGGCCGAACGAATGGTCGCCCGTCCCGCCCTCCGCGTCCGCCTCTTCTTGGACGTGCACAGCGGGCTGCCGGGTGAACCGGCTCACGACACCCTGGCCAAGTTCGCCCACAAGTTCGTGGGGTACGACTGGCCGTCCGGCTTCCACCTGCCCGAAGTGTACTACGACCCCCGCTCCCTGCTCTCGGCTTCTTCCGCCCGCGCGTGTCTTCATGCGAAATGTGTCGTCGTCGATCGACGGGTCGCTCTGGTGGGATCGGCAAACTTCACCGAGGCTGCCCAAGAGCGGAACATCGAAGTCGGGGTCATCGTTCGCTCGATTCGATTCGCCGCCCGGCTGTCTGACCATTTCACCGCGCTTGCTGAAGCGGGGATGCTGTTACCTCTGCCGCTTTGAAGTTTGACAGGCGCAAACGCAGGCCGAACGCACCTTAGAGCGTCGCTTGGCGAAGCCGCTGAAGAACTTCGTTCCCGCCGCGGATACGGAAGCCAATTGCCGCTGCGGACAGGATTGCGCACACCCGCTCCCGTTCGGGGGTTTGTGATGCCGATTCGAGAGCCGCATTCACGACATCTGGGGCGATTAAGGCGGACCGACGGTTCTCCGCAGTGGACCGCCAGAACGATTCGAAGTAGGGCATCACCACCAACCGATACGTCTCCCCACCGGGCGCGTACCAGCGTATGACGGTTTCGCTCATTCCCAAGTGGGCGCGGACAGCCTCGGACGGGCTTGCGTGCCAGGAGCAGAGCACATAGCCGAGGATCCGCAGAGCAACCTCACGCTCTCCGTCACCCTCGATCCCGTTGATGCAAGCCACGATTCGTGCCGTGTTCGTACTCTCGACGCTGCTCAACTCGAACAGTTCGTTCGCCACGCGCCACAACTCTTGGTCCCCCAGTGAGTTTGCCGTCAGTTCCCGGCACATGGACGCGACCCGGCGTCCGGTTGCCACCGCCGCGGTCGGATCGGTCAGAGACAAACGCACGACCGCCATCGCTGTCGGGATCACTCCGAGGATGAGGGCAAACGGATCTCCGAGGTGGCGCTGGTCGACGGGGAGCCGTCGGTATTCCGCGACCACGTCCATCCCGACACCCTCGAAGCTCTCCCGCGGCTTTGGCCCTTGGGCCTTGCTCACGACCAGCCCCCGACCGGCGAAAACGCCCGTCTCGATCGCGTCCTCGAACTGCCCTGACGCCAGCAGGAGTGCGACAGCAGCATTGGCCGAAGCGATCTGAATGGTCACCGCGCCCGTCCTCCGGGCCTCTTCCACCGCCATCCTCATCCAGTACGCCGCATCCTCGTCATTCCGGGCCGCCGTGCCGTAGCCCGCTAGGACCAGCGAGACCGAAGAGTGCCCGCTCTCGGAGTACAGCGCCTCCCGTTCGGGCATATAGTCCTTCAAGAGGAACCCCCGGGTTGGCGTGATGAACACGTCCCCTTCGGTCGTCCTTTCCGGGGCACTCCCCTCGCGGGCGAGTTGGGTTAAGTAACTCGTGGCGTGGGCGAACAACGGGAAGAGGTCGCGCCAGATCTTGTCCTTGTGGGGGACGCCGAAGAACTGCCGCATGGCCTCTGACCACGCTGGGAATGTGGCGAGGGCACCGGACTGACCGGCCTGCGTGTGGAACAATGAGATCGCGTACTCGCCGAGCGCTCGGGCCGCCTCGATCGGGGGCGCGGTCTTGGACGACCGGGCGAGATCCCTGGCACGCTCGGCGTACCCGAGGTCCAGTTCGCCCACGCAGGTGCTCGCGGCGAGCAGACACCTGAGCCGGCCGTGGTCGTCAAGGCTGTGGGACTGAGCCAACGCGGAGTCCAGGAGCGGTAGAGCCTGCTCCGGCTGACGGTTGGAGGCGTACTGACGCCCCCAGATCCCCCGGACCTTGAACTGCACATCGGGATCGGCAGGCCACCTGGCCAGGGTCGTCTCAGCGATGTGCGGAGTTTCGGCCACGCGCTTGTGGTCTCCCAAGATCTCCAGCATTATCCCCGTGATGGCCCCCTCCAGTAGGGGCTGGCGTAACCGCTGTGAGCGGGCGAGCAGCGTTTCGAATGCACCAAGCACCCCGTCCCAGTCCTGTTCACCCTTCGGTTTCTCCCACTCGGTCATGTACACCTTGTTCGGCAGAATCCAGACCCCCTGTCGGCCAAGGTTCGACTTCCAGAACGCTTCCCGATGCCGTTCGGGTATGGCCTCCACAGCATCAAACCACTGGCGGAGCAGATCGGGCGTCCGCAGGTCGGCGACCACCATCCACAACAGGTTGGGGATGGAGAAGCGGTTGAGCACGATCTCCCGTCCGTCCGGGCCGTCGACGCATGGCAGTTCCATTACCCGCCGGACGTAGCCGATAAGCCGGCCGGGATCTTTGCGGCCGAACCAACTCAGGTTTTGCACGACGAGCGAGAGGATCGCCCACCCGTCGCGATCCGTAGCGTCGACGAGAAGCGACTCGATATCGCGCACGACGTACCGCGTGTCGAGATTGAGCTTGCTGAACGCCGCAAGTTGGCTCGCACGGGCGAAAAGGCGGTTGCCGACGCTCAACTGGGGCGGCAGGGGCGTGGTCCGCCACTTGTCAATCTGGGAAATGAAGTGCTCAGCCCGTGACTCCCGTGTCACTTCGAGGAGGAGGAGCACATACAGAGTCACCGCCCGGCCGTGTTCGTCGGCTTCGAGGTTGTAGAGGATGGCCCGCTCGCACTCGAACGGGTTCATCACCCGTCGGGACATGATCACCTCCGCGAGGCGTCGGTAGCAGTTCTTGCGCACATCGAGGCGGAGTTCGCTGCGGCCGAGCGGCTTGACGAGTGGGGAGACGGCGTAACTGGTGTCGGTGTCGCGCTGCACCCAGGCACCGAGGAGTTCGTTCAGCCGTTCGCCCGGCCGCTCCACCGCCGGTTCCACGCCCGCGACTGCGGCCATGTCCCTCTGATCAAAGGAGCCAATTGACAGGGACAGTCGGTACAGAAACTCCTTCGGCGAGTCTGCGAGTGTTCGGACCAGCCGGTCGATCACCTCGGGCAGAAGCTGGCAGGTGTGGTCACCACGCAGCAGCGCGTTGACCTCCTCCTCGCGGTACTGCCAGCCCTGTTTCGCCAGGAACTCGGCTGTCGTAGTGAGCAGCAGCGGGTTCCCGGCTGCGAGACCGTTGAGGAATCCCAGCCGTCGCTCGGAGAGAATACCGTCGATCGCACCGCAGGCGCGGAACAGGTCACCGGCCTCAGCGTCGGTGAACGGTGGCACGGGGCGGTCGGTCAGGTTGGGGTCACCGAGGCTGTGGCGCATGCGGACGGGCAACTCGTACTGGCTCGTCGAGACGAGCCGGACGCCCGCGGTCTGGGCGGCCTGGCCCAGGCGAATCAGCCCTTCGACGAGGGGATCGCCACCCGGGATTCGTGGGAGGTCGTCGAGGACGAGCACGGCGTCCGATCCGATTTTCTTGAGCGCGTCGGCGAACCAACCGGCGTGCGGGGGTCGCTGACGCCATCCGGTCATTGCCAACAGCCCGGCTTCAAGTACGCGGTAAGCCTCTACGGCGGTTTGGCTGTGGTGGAACCGCACCCAGCCCCGGCAAGTGCCGTACGCTCCTGCAACTTGCAGAGCGAGTTGACTCTTCCCGGTGTTCGGCCCGCCGTGGAGCGCGAGCCAGTGGACCGCCTTGAGCCTGCGACAAAGGGTTGCGGCCGTCTCTCGACGGTTACAGAGTCTGGAGACCGGTGCGGGGAGCGAGAGGTCCGGGGCGGGAACAGTCAGCCCGACCCGCTCTTTTGCGCCCGCCAGGAAGAGTGCTTCGACTTGACCGCCGAGGGCATCGACATCGGTTTCGAGTTGGTCGAGCCGATCGGCGTGTTCGGCGACGACTTGCCGGAGTTGGCCTAGCACGCGCCGATCCGATGCCGAGAGGGCGGGGGCGGCGAGCACGCGTTCGCGATCCTCGACCGCCAATCGCTTGATGCCCGATGTGGCCAACAGCCGCATGACGTGGACGAAGAGGCGGTCCGTGGTCGCTTCGGCTTCAACACCGTCAGTGGCGTAGCCGAGCGACAGGAGCGTACCGCGGAGCACGACCGGCATTTCCGCAGCTTCGGGTTGACCCGCACTCCACTCGAATCGGTCAATGAAGGTTCGCATCTGCTCGGGCGGCGCAGTGACCAGAAAGTCGAGCCACGACCTCCAGACCGCTTCCGGAAGAGTGTCTGGTTTAGCCAGATTGGCCAGGAACTGCCGTAACTGACCGACTAACGCCGGGATTTCGTTCTCGCCGATTTGTGCGGTTCGGATTTGTTCCCAGAGGGTGATACCCGGAACCCTCTTCGGGAACGGGTTCAGTTGCTCGCAGCCGACTGTGGCGTTCGTGAGGAAACAGAAGCGCAGATCTTCGTTCGGGTTGTGCTGTCGGTGGTCGTGGAAGTTGCCCAACGCCTCGATCACCGCACCTGTCCGCAGTGTGATGGTCGTTTCGCGATGCTTGATCTGCTCCAGCAGCCGCGTCTCTGGCCCTGACGCATTACCGCCCGCAATCATTCGGCTGACAAGGTCGATGTCCTCTCCGCGCTCGAGTTCGAGAACCTGGTTCGCTTCGAGACGGAGCCAGCGCTCGACCGTCCGATCGACTTGGAAGACGTAGCCGCGAACCGCAGCTGATGCATCGCGATTGCGCGGTGGCTGAAACATGGGGCGCAGTAAGTAGGAAATTTGATTATCATCTCGTCGAGTCGATCAACAAGCAAGCTCAGGAGGGCAGGAGCGCATTGCGCCTCTTCAGCGGCGCAGGGATTTCAGGGCCATGGCGTGTGTCCCCGATTGGTCATCCCCCAGGAAGTCAGCCCCCGGACTGCCTTTCCCCACCCCGAGCAGTACTTTTCCCGCATTTCTACCCCACCCCTGGTGTTGCGCGGGCCGCCTTGCGCGTCCCCCTGGAGAGCCCTCCATTCCAGGAGATCGCCGTGATCGTGCACGTCACCAAACCGCTCTTCGCCTGGGACGAGTTGGAGTCCTCCCCGACTCTCGCCACCCTCCGCGCCGCCCTCGAAGCCATCCCCGACGGCCCCCTCCTCGCCGCCCTCCACGCCCGCCGGCACAACGGGTGCGACATCTACCCCGTGTCCGTCCTGTGGGGCGTCCTGCTGCTCGCCATCCTGCTCCGCCACCCGACCACCGAAGCCTGCCTGGACGAACTCCGCCGCAACGCCCCCCTTCGCCTGCTCGTCGGCATCGGGAGCGAGGACGCCGTCCCGAAGGGGTGGAACGTCGCCCGCTTCCTCACCGTCCTCGGCCAGCCCGAGCACCTCCCCCTGCTGCGGGAGTGCTTCGACCACCTGGTGCGACGACTGGGCATCGCTGTGCCCGACGAGGCGGGCACGGTGTCCTGCTACGATACCACCGGTGAGGTGCCGGTGCGCCGGCCGATGACCTACGCCGGACACGAGAAGGCCCGCGGCACGCTCAAGTACCGCGGACCGGCGCGAGTGGAGGGGTTCACGCACGGGCCATCGCCACCGCAACTGCACTCGGCATCCTGAGCGGGGATACCAACCCGGACGGGACGCTCAAGGGCACCGTCCGCCCGAATGATTCGATCAATCGAGCGGAGGTGGCGAAGATGCTCGTCCTGGCGCTGCAGGCGGCGGGGGAGTGAGCTAGCCTCGGCGTCAGACGCGGTCGTCGCTGCACGCGAGAAGTGACCTTCGCGGATGGTGAGACGCACGCGGTCGCGGGTATCGCGACGCCGCCACCGCCCACACGTCCACCTCCGGGCCGGCCGTCTTGTACCCGATCACCTGCTGCCGGCACATGAACTCCCAGGTTCCGGCCACCTCTCCGGTTCGGGTGCCGCCGCTCAGCCCGGCCTCGTCGAACCCCTTGCCAGCCCGTAGTCGCCCACCTTCACCACCCGTCCGCTCCCCCAGCCGGTCAGGAACAGGTTGGCCGGCTTGATGTCCCGGTGGACCAGCCCCACCCCCGGCCCGATGGTACCGTCCGCCTGCTTCACGAACGGCACCGTCGCGGTGTGAGCGTGGTGCAGCCCGTCGAGCGCTTGCAGGCCGATCTCCACGGCTTCGTCCACCGGCAGCGTCCCGCCCCGTGAGCGGATCAACTCCGCCACGCTGCCGCCGTCGCAGTACTCCAACACCAGGAAGAACACCCCCTTGCTGAACCCGTGGTCCAGGCACCTCACCACGTTGCGGTGGTTCAGTGCCATGGTGTTCCGCACCTCCCGCTGAAATTGCCGCACTGCCCGATCGTCGGCCGCCAGCTTCGGCAACATCACCTTCACCGCCGCCGGGCCGGTCTTTGGGTGCCGCGCCAGGTACACCGCCCCCATGCCCCCCTCACCGAGCTTCTCAAGCAACTCGTACCCGTGGATCGCCTTCAACTCCGGCTCCGTCTCGGCCGCGCCAAGCAAGCCCTGAACCACACCCGACAGGTTCCCCTGACACCCCCCGCACACCAGCAGGCCGGCGCGGTTGGTGCGGCCGGTGACGATGCTACCCGTCCGGGCTGGCAACGGTTGCCCGCCCAACAGCGGTCGGGTGTCATCACTTCTCGCCTGCCGTTGGAGTAACCCGCTCGACCACCCACACAGGGAGGGCGCGGGCGGGGTAGGGCTGCGGCCCGACGGTGCCGGTGACGTCGTTGCCGTCGCTGATCCCCGTACCGCAGTCGGCAATCGACACGACCGCGACCAACTCCCCGTCGTCGGTGGTGATCGGTCCGCCCGACGTGCCGCCGCGGATGGGCTGGTCGGTTTCCACCCACACCGTCCGGTCGCCGCGGATCATCCGCCTCGCCTTCGCCGGGATCGTTTCCCCGGTGTGGGCGTACACGGATGCCAGCACCACCCCCCCCTCGGGAAGCCCGCCAGCGTGCAGTTGGAGAGGGGTGGTCGCGTCGGCGAACCGCGCGAACGCTTCGGCATCGTTCGGCATGTCCTGATCGTCCGCCGGCCCGAGAACGGCCACATCGGCGAACGGCTCCAAGCACAGCGCCGCCATGCGGAACCGCTCGCCGGCCGGGGGTGTCACCCACACCATCACCCGGTCGCCGAGCGCGGCCCCGACGACCGACTCGAGCTTCACGCAGTGGGCGGCGGTGAGCACCAGGCCGCCGGTGACCAACACGCCCTGACCGCGAGCGCCATCCCCATCGATGGGCTCCACGGTCACGATCGCCGCCCTCACGTTCGGTGCCGCCGGCCGTTCGCCCCCGGCGTGACTGCCCCCAGCGAACGTGGGCGTGAATGACGGGCGGTTCTCTGGACGCGGTCGTTGCGGCATCCGTCCCGACTGGGTGGGAGGCCCGGACCCCCGCACCGACCTGGCCGCCCGCCCACGCTCCTCCGCGTCCTCTGTCAGGCGAAGGCAGTCGGCACGGTCGTGCATGTCCAGCATCTTGTAGTCGGGCAGCACGACCCCCTCCTCGCCGGCCTCCAGTCGTTTGGCCGCTGCCCTTACCGCCTCAATGACCGCCTGCCGCACTTCGCTGTTCATGTCGTTCTCCGTTGAGGTTGATTCTGCCGAATGACCATCGTGCCGAGTGACAGGGCCGGGCCGCGGCCCGGCGAGGAGTTCTCGCCGGGCGGACGTGCTGATCGTGGCGGGCATCGGGGGCCTCCGGTGATGGGTAACATCATCGTGAGGCAACAGGTCGCCCTCGGTAACAAAAACCGTGAGTCAATGCGCCCGGCCTCGTGCTGCCGACAGAAACACTTCACAGTTTGGATTCGATCTGCTCCCACATTCCCACCGCCTTCTCCACAAACCCGTGGGCGAAGCGTGTGTTGTCGGCCAGTTCCGACCACTCGTCGCCGAGGCCGATGACGTTCCCCCAGAAGTCACCGCACTCTCCGTCGTCGAACAGATCCCGGCAGATGCCAGCCGCCGGCCCCGCGTTGCCTTCAGTAGCCAGTAGGACGACGTAGGACTCCGCGTCGTCATACACTGCTACCGACTTCTGAAGCCGGCGGAGGGGTTTGGGGGTCGCGTGACGGTTCACCCACTTTTCGGCCGCCGCCTGCCCTTGCTGGTACACCTCGTCGCCTTCAACCTGCTCCGCGGCCCGCATCCGCTCAATCACTTCGTTCATGCCCTCGCCTCCGTAGTGTTCCGCCCGCAGCTGGGCGAGTTTGTGGCGGAACGCATCCGCCGCCAGTGCCGACCAGTTCACCGACTTGCCGCCCGGTGGCGAATCGACTTCGCGCTTGAGGTCCGGCGGGAGCGTGATGTTCATCTTCACCACGGCTTCCCCCTCCGCTTTCTTCTTCCGGCCCATCACTGCCTCCTGCGCCTGAACATGGCACCCGCATGTTAAGCTCCTAGATATATTAGTCAAGAAAAATAAGCTCCTTTCTACGATCTGCCCGCCATTTCTGCGGAATGTGCGTATTGTGCGCGGGGTGCCCGACCTTTCGGGGCAGGTACGCCAACGCCGCCCCTCTGCCCGCGATGTTGCAGCAACTGCTATCCCGCAGTGGCCGAACGGGTTGAGGCGTTACGAGGGCCGGAAAGGCAGGGGCTGGTAGTAGCTCATGGCGGCCGACTTCCGCCGCCGACTCACCGTAGATGCCCTGACGCAACCTCCAAAACCCCTGAAAACGGTCAGTTACGAAGGTTGTGTCAGGGCCTCGTAGTGGAACGCGAGCGCCTTGACCACCGGCTACGGCCGACCGCATGGCGCGGTAGGGTAGGGTGTGGCTCGCCGTCGCACTCAGCCGGTGACGGCCGCCGTCCGGTGGTCGGGACTGACGGCTAAAGAAACGCCCCCGGTGGTCGGACTCGAGGGCGGGGCGTCTCGCGAGCGGCGGGTCACGAGACGGCGGAGTCGCTCAGCAGGTGAGCCCCACCCGCACCAGTTTCAACACCGGCCACTTGTTCATCTCGGCCAACACCCCCGCCGGACGGCGGCGGTGAACTCCTTGCCGTTCAACACGCGGCGGATCACCCGCACCTCGGGTTTGGGAATCCAGGCAGCGATGCGGAACGTCATGTGCCACTCGTCGAGCAGGACGGTCTTCGGCATGAGCAGGTCTCGGGGAGTGGGTGAGAAAGGCGAAGGGGATCGTGTCCTCGTCCGCACGGGCTGGCACGCCTGAGCGTGCGACCGGCCGGACGATTCCTGTTCCCCACCGCTCAGTCGTCAACGGGCGGCCAGCCACCCGCCCTTCCGCAGGCCGCCCGTCACCTGCCCGACGGCGGCGGTGACGGCCGCCCCCACCCCGCTCACCGCCGCGGCCAGCGCCGGCGGGCAGAGGCGGTACACGAGCAGGGCGGTCAGCCCGACGGCCAGCCCGACGCCAAGGGTGACCAAGGCGATCCGCTTGAGCGGCAGCACGGCCGTGAGCATGCGGGCGGTGAGGGTCACCGCTTGTACCGCCGCCGTCGCCCGGTCGAGGGCGGCGTCCGTCCACTGCGTCAGCTTCGCCTTCAGCGTCTGCCACCAGTTCGGCTTGGTCACGGTCGGCGTCACCGGGGCGGGCGGCGGGGGCGGCACACTCCCGGCGAGCATCGCCCGCACGTCCGGGTTGGTGAGCAGTTCCAACACCAGCTCCTTCATGGCCTGCTTGGCCCCTTCCTTGCACGCGTTGGCGACGGCGGCGGGATTATAGGACCGTAATGCCATTTCATTGGCTAATCCCTTGCGTGAGCCTAATCACTCATATACTATCTCCAACAGAGCGAACAGTAGTTCATTACCAT
>JANNQE010000140.1:0-4265 GCA_031441625.1 Planctomycetia bacterium | reverse complement strand
CCACCCGCCCCCCGGTTCACCCCCTGCCCCCACACCCCCCACCCTTCCGGGGTGCCCGGGGGGGGGGAATGGGTCCCCGGGGGGTTCCCCTGGGCGCAACACTGGCAGGCCTTCGGCCTGTTCGCGGGTTCGACTGGCATTCCGTTTTTGAACATCAGTACCAAGACCCATGAGGCCCGCCATGAGTCGTCGCACGTGGGCCGACAAGTTCGCCGAGGCCGCCCGCGGGGTGTGGCTGGCGGTGCGGCACGAGCGGAGCTTCCGCGTCCACCTGCCGGTCGCCGTGCTCGTGCTGGTGCTGGCGGCGGTGCTGCGGTGCGAGGCGGTGGAGTGGTGTCTGCTCGTCGGGTGCGTCGGGGCGGTGTTCGCGGCCGAGACGTTCAACAGCTCGCTCGAAGCGCTCTTCCACGCCCAAGACGACGCGGTGAAAGGCCGGGTGAGCGGGGTGCTCGACCGCGCCGCCGGGGCCGTGCTGCTGGTGAGCCTGACGGCCGCGGTGATCGGTCTGATCGTGTACGGCCGGCGGGTGTGGCTGCTACTGGAACCGGGAACGCAGTGACCGGGGGGCACCAAACCCACCCGGTCACTGCGTTCCCGGTTCCATTTACACCGCCACCTGCGCTTCAGCCTCCTGCTCCTCGTCCCACTTCTTGGCCGGGAACCAGTAGCAGACCAGGATGCCGATCAGGTACAGGCCCATCATGGGCACGAACAGGTAGAGCAGGGTGACCACGTCCGGGGTGGGGGTGATGATGGCCGAGAAGACGGCCAGGATCATGACCGCCGCCCGCCAGTAGTCGAGGAACGTCTTGTAGGTGCAGACGCCGATGCGGGTGAGGAAGAACATGACCAGCGGGGCCTGGAACGACACGCCGAACACGAGCGGCAGGATGAGCGCGAAGCCGAGCCACTCGTTCAGCCGCAGGTCCACGTCCAGGGCGATCCAGTCGTTGAACCCGATGAGCGCCTTCACCGCCCCGGGCAGCACGACGAACTGGCACAGGAGCACGCCGGCCAGGAACAGGCCCACGCTCACCGGCAGGTACAGGTGGATGTGCCGCTTCTCGTGCGGGTACAGGCCGGCCGACACGAACGCCCACAGGTGCCAGAAGATCCACGGGCTGGCCAGCACCGCCCCGCACAGCAGGCTCACCTTGAAGTACACCATGAACGCCTCGGCCGGGCTTTGCGTCTTCATGTACTGCCGGTTCTCGAGCAGCGTCTCGCCCTTGATGTTCAGGTAGTGCAGGTGCTGCGGGTACGTCTCGATCTCACAGTCGATGTGCGTCTTGTCCGGGTCCTTCGCCTTGATGCCGAACGCCGCTTCCAAATCTTTCACCGGGATCCGCACGGGCAGCTTCTCGGGCGCGCCCCGCAGCACGTTCTTCTCCTCCGTGGTCAGGGTCGCCAGGTTGCGGTCGTTGGCCGCGTACTTGGCCCGCACCCGCTCCAACTCCTTCGGGTCGGGCGTGACCGCCACCAGGCGATCCGCCGCCCGCTCGTTCCGCCGCTCGTAGAAGGCCCGCGCCGCCGACTCCGCCGGCTCGGTGATGACCTTCATCATCGGCCGACCGATGCCCAGGCTCGGCGTGTTCATGTACTCGCCCACGTTGTCCAGCACGAACCCGATCAGCAGAAAGAAGGCGAGGCCGTACAGCGCCTTCAGCAGGCGGCTCCGCAGCGCCTCGATGTGGTCGCCGATCGACATGCGGGAAGTGTCGAAGATGTCTTCCGGGTACTCGGGCGAGCGGGCGCGCTGGGGGAACTTGAACGGGAACTTGAAGGCCATGGCGGCCCTCCGCGGGTGGAGTGCTCCAACCACGCGGCGAGGGTGCCCGATGGGTTGGCCGAGGGATGTTCGACGTGCGGATAGCTTAGCACCCGCCGCCGGCCGGCTCAAGAGACCGCCCGAAGTGGGTGGCGGGGGTGTCGGCGAGCGGCGGCCGTGAGGCCGCTGTTGAGTCGTGAACTGCGGACTCACGGTGCTCGGCTCGCCAACGCCCGCCGGAGTGCCGCCCGGCAGGCGGCACCGACCCGGCGGGTGGCGGGAGTTCGGCGACAGCCGCCGGCGGTTCCGGCTCAGTGGCCGCCGGCTCCGGCGGTCGCGCGGGCGGCGCGTCGGCCTGCTTCCGCCCGTACAGGATGAGGCCGATGACGAAGGCGACGAGCAGACCGCACAAGGTCGAACAGAACACGCCCGCACCCCCTGATGGCATCACCCCCAGATGATAGCGAGCGGTCGCACCGGCCGCCCTCGACCGGGAACATCCGCTCGCGGGGCGAGCAGAACACTGGCCGAACACTCGCCGTGTTCGCACCATTTCCTCACACCCCCCGCGAGGTTCCCCCGTGCAACAGACGCTCATCCTGCTCAAACCCGACGCCGTGCAACGCCGGCTGGTCGGCCAGATCACCGCCCGGTTCGAGGCGAAAGGCCTGCGGCTGGCCGGCCTGAAGCTGGTCGCCTGCCCGAAGGAACTGGCCGAGAAGCACTACGCCGTCCACAAGGGCAAGCCGTTCTACGACTCGCTGCTGAGCTTCCTCACCAGCGGGCCGACGGTGGCGATGGTGTGGGAGGGCCGGGAGGCGGTGGCCGTGTGCCGCAACCTGATGGGCGTGACCGACGGGGCGAAGGCCACCCCCGGCACCGTGCGGGGCGACTTCGCCATCAGCGTGCAGAACAACCTGGTCCACGGGTCCGACAGCCCGGAGAACGCGGCCATCGAGATCGCCCTGTGGTTCACCAAAGCCGAACTGGTGAGCTGGACGACGACGGATGCGAGCTGGGTGGGGTGAGGCCGAAGTCCGGGGCGAGCCGCCGTGATCGGAACGGGTGGCCGACTCTCGCCGAGAGTCGGATGGGTGCCGACGCCTGGGACGCCGGCGTGGAGCGGGTGAATGCCGCCACGCGCTCCACGGGTGACTCACTCGCTACACCCCCTCTCCGACTCTCGGCGAGAGTCGGCCACCCTACCAGAACCGGCGGCTCACGCCGCTCGGCTCGCCCGCCTGCCAATTCCGCCCGGCTACAATACCCGTCGCCCGCCCGAGGTGCCGCCGTGACCGACTTCCCCCTCCGCAAGATCGACCACGTCCGCTTCTTCGTGGGCAACGCGCGGCAGAGCGCGTTCTTCTACCGCAACGCCTTCGGGTTCGACGTGCTCGCCTACGCCGGGTTGGAAACGAAGGTGAAGCACGAGGCCGGGTACGTGCTGCGGCAGGGCGACATCACCTTCGTGCTGACTTCGCCGCTGAGCGCCGCCCACCCCGAGAGCCGGCGGCTGCTCACCCACGGCGACGGGGTGATGGACATCGCGATGGACGTGCCCGACGTGCGGGCGGCGTTCAACGAAGCGGTGAAGCGCGGCGGCACGCCGTGGAGCGCGCCCGAGGCCCGCGAGGACGAACACGGGGTGTACGAGACGGCCAGCATCCTGGCCTACGGCGACACCACGTACAGCTTCATCAACCGCGACCGCTACCGCGGGGTGTTCGCCCCCGGCTACAAGGCGCTCGACCCGGAGCGGTACAGTGCGAGCACCTTCCACCCGGTCGGCCTGGCCGCCATCGACCATATTGTTGGCAACGTGGAAGAGGGGAGGATGAACGCGTGGGTGGAGTTCCACAAGACGGTGCTCGGGTTCAGTCAGCTCGCCCACTTCGACGACAAGGACATCAGCACCGAGTATTCCGCCCTCATGAGCAAGGTGGTGCAGAACGGCACCGGGCGGATCAAGTTCCCCATCAACGAGCCGGCCAAGGGCAAGCGGAAGAGCCAGATCGACGAGTACCTCCAGTTCTACGGCGGGCCGGGGGTGCAACACATCGCCTTGATGACGGGCGACATCTGCACCACGGTGCGGGCCATGCGGGCGAACGACGTGAGCTTCCTGCGGGTGCCGCAGAGCTACTACGACGCCCTGCCGGATCGCATCGGGGCGATCAAGGAAGACCTCGACGAGCTGGCCGACCTGGGCATCCTGGTGGACCGCGACGACGAAGGGTACATGCTGCAAATCTTCACCAAGCCGGTGGCCGACCGCCCGACGCTGTTCTTCGAGGTGATCCAGCGGCGGGGGAGTAAGAGCTTCGGCAAGGGCAACTTCAAGGCGCTGTTCGAGTCGATCGAACGCGAGCAGGCGAAACGCGGCACGCTGTAGGGCGAAGAGATTTCACCGCCGAGGGCACATGAGGGCACGAGAGAAAGGCAGAAAGTTCGGCGGGAGATTCTTTCCTCCGAACTCTCTTTGCATTCCTCATGTGCT
>JANNQE010000139.1:0-2760 GCA_031441625.1 Planctomycetia bacterium | reverse complement strand
GCGGACGAACCACACCCGTCTCCGGCTCACCCCCCCCTCCCCCCTGGGTGTGGGGGATGGGGGGTGAGCTCTTGCGAAAAATCCGGGCGGAAACGGCGGCCCCGGGTCGATCCGGTGCAAGTCTTACGGGCCACCCGCCGTAGTTCTTTCAGCCCGCGTTCCGTCCATTGTCTTCGCTCACCCGGTCTGCCCGGCTATTCGGTACGCCCATGATCTCGCTCACCGTCGCCAACCGGCTGGAGAACCAGCAGCTCACCCACCCGGCCGGGCCGCTGGAGATCGGTCGCGGGCCGAAGCGGGGGGCGCTCGCTCGGGTCATGGTACAAGACGGGTTCGTGTCGCGCGACCATTTGAAGCTGGAAGAGTTGCCGAACGCCACCGTGCGGGTGGAAAACCTGAGCGCCCGCACGCCGGTGGCGGTGGACAACCAGAGCTTGCTCACGCCGGGGCAGTCGTGCGACTGCCCGCTGCCCGTGCGGCTGGGCGTGGGCGAGACGGTCATCGACGTGGAGTGGGTGCGGCCGGACGAGGAGTCGTCGCAACGCTTCCTGACCGTCGCCGCCCCGGTACGGGAAGAACGCACGATGGAGCTGCCCAGCCTGCTGTCGCTCGGCGCGCTGCCGCCGGTCGAGCAGGTGGTCGGCTGGCTGGAGCCGGTCATGAGCCTGCACCGGGCGGCCGACCTGAAGGAGCTGTACACCGAGACCGCCCGCGCGATGGCCGACCGCATCGGCCTGGACACGGGGGCGGTGCTCATGAAGGACGGGGAGGTGTGGAAGACGGTCGCCTTCGCCACCCGCGACCCCCGCGCCTCCGCCCGCCCGATCAGCCACGGCATGCTGCGGCGGGTGGTGAAGGAGAAGCGGACGTTCTACCTGCCGGTGTCGGTGCTCAACCCGACCGAGAGCCTGATGGGGGTGCAGAGCGTGGTGGCGTCGCCGGTGTTCAACGAGGCGCAGGAGGTGGTCGGGGCGGTGTCCGGCACGCGGCTGGTGGCGTCCAAGAAGCGGGAACTCGGCCCGCTCGAAGCCCAAGTGGTGCAACTGTTCGCGTCGGCGGTGAGCGTGGGCATCGCCCGCTTCGCCAAAGAAGCGGAGGCCAACAAGCTGCGGGTGGCGAAGGAGGCGGCCGAGCAGGCCGACCGCACGAAGAGTCAGTTCCTGGCGATGGTGAGCCACGAACTCCGCACCCCGCTCACCACCATCATCGGCTACTCGGAGATGCTGCTCGAACAAGCGGCCGCCGACAAACTGCCGCAGTACGCCGACGACCTGACCCAGGTGCACACTTCGGCCAACCACCTGCTCGCCCTCATCAACGACATTCTCGACCTGTCCAAGATCGAGGCCAACAAGATCGAGCTGGCCCGCGAGCCCTTCGACCCGGCCACCGTCATCCGCGACCTGATGGCGTCGGTCGAGCCGCTCGCCAAGAAGAACGCCAACACCGTCTCGCTCGACTGCCCGCCCGACCTCGGCCCGGCCGTCGGCGACGCCACCCGCGTGCGGCAGTGCGTGCTGAACCTGATCGCCAACGCCTGCAAGTTCACGACCGCCGGGCAGATCCGCGTGACCGCCTACCGCACGTCCGCGGAGGGGTTGGAGTGGGTTCGCGTGGAGGTGTCGGACACCGGCATCGGCATGAGCCCGGAGCAGATGGAGCGGCTGTTCCAGCCGTTCACGCAGGTGGACAGTTCGGCCGGGCGGAAGCACGGCGGCACCGGCCTGGGGCTGGCCATCAGCATGAGGCTGGCACAGGCGATGGGCGGGCGCATTCTGGTGGAAAGCCAACTCGACAAGGGGTCCACGTTCACGCTCGTGGTGCGGGCCATGCTGCCGAAGAAGGGCGACTCCATCCTGGTGCCGCTGAAGTGAGTGCGGCGCGGTGGCGTGCCACACCACTTCGCCCCGACAACCCGCGCCACCCGAACACGCCCCGCCGTTCCGGTGTCCGTTGTGCCACCTGCTCAACCTGGAACCTGGAACACTCCCCTTGCACACCGGAAAACCCCTCCACCCCTGGCACGTGTCCCCCGACGAGGCGGTTGCCCTCCAAACGCGGCTCGCTTCCCGCATCGACACGTCCAGTCCGCTCGGCCCGGTGCGGATGGTCGCCGGGTGCGACATCGCCTACGCCATCGACTCCCCGCTCGCGTTCGCGGCGGTCGTGGTGTGGGACATCGAGAGGGAGCGTGAGCTCACGCGGGCGGTCGTGCGGGAGGAGATGACTTTCCCGTATGTGCCGGGGTTGCTGTCGTTCCGCGAGTGCCCGCCGCTTCTGAGTGCGTTCGCCAAGCTCAGCCTGATGCCGGACGCGGTCGTGCTCGACGGCCAGGGCGTCTGCCACCCGCGGCGGTTCGGGCTGGCGTGCCACATGGGGCTGTGGTTGGACGTGCCGACCATCGGCTGCGCGAAGACGTGGCTGACCGGCGACCACGCCGAGGTCGGGCCGAAGGCGGGCGACACCACCCCGCTGACCATCGGCACCGACACCGTCGGCGCGGTGGTGCGAACGGCCGACGGGGTGCGGCGGTGCTTCGTGTCGCCGGGGCACAAGTGCGACGTGATCGGAGCGGTGGAGTTGGTGAAGCGAGTGCTCAGCGGCTACCGCCACCCGACGCCCACACGCCTCGCGCACATGGCCGCGAACGCCGCCCGAGCGGAGTATCTGGCGGCTCGAACCACCTGACCGGGAGCTGATCGCCCTCCACTTCTCCCCGTTGGGGAGAGGTCGGTTGGCGAGCGGAGCGAGACAACCGGG
>JANNQE010000138.1:0-3777 GCA_031441625.1 Planctomycetia bacterium | reverse complement strand
GTACGCCACCCGGCGGCTCACGCCGCCGGTTCACCCTCCATTGACAGGCTGTCTCCGCGGGGTTCGCCGGCCGCCTCCTTCACTCGGAACAACAGCAGGTTGCGGCTGTACTCCCGCACGTCCCACTCGTCCGGGGCGGGCAGGCGGACGACGGGGAAGCCGTCTTCTGCCTGGATCGTCAGCACGCTGCCGGGCGGCATCTTGGCGTTCAGTGCGTCCACCAACTCGACGAACTCGTCCAGCTTCGTCCCGCTCAGGTCGGGGAACGGCGGGCTGAGGAACAGGTTGACGGGTTCCGCCGGCGGCGTCCACCGCTCGGCCCAGCGGTACACGTCGGCCCGCAGCACCTGCGCCTTGTCTCGCACTTTGAACTGATCGACGGCCTTCTGGATGTCGGCGACTAACTTGGCGTCCCGCTCGATGAACCGCGCCCCGCTCGCCCCGCGGCTGACCGCCTCCAGGCCGATGATGCCGGTGCCGGCGAACAGGTCGAAGAACAGGCGATCCGGCACGGCGTCGCCGAGGATGCTGAACAGCGCCTGCCGCACCAGTTGCGGGGTCGGACGCAGGCCGGGGTGAATGACGGCGATCACCTTCCGCCCCCGCAGGCTGCCGGCCACGATCCGCAGTTCCGCCTTTTCCATTTGTTCATCCCGGTTGGAGTCCGCAGACCGACACCGCACGCCCGCC
Organism: Planctomycetia bacterium; assembly: GCA_031441625.1. Classification (GTDB taxonomy): domain Bacteria; phylum Planctomycetota; class Planctomycetia; order Gemmatales; family Gemmataceae; genus JALHQU01. The sequence continues at coordinate 3,087 of JANNQE010000138.1, read as the reverse complement.
GGCGGTTCGCCCTTCCCCGCCGGTCGCACACCGGCATAATATCGACAACCCCGACAGGTTCCGCGAGGGATCTCCCCCCGCGGCGAACAGGGAAGCCGGTGCGAATCCGGCGCAGGGCCGCTGCTGTGATCGGCCAGACCGCGCACCACACGCCACTGCTCACGCGGGAAGGCGGTTCGCGGTCGGGATGAGCCGAGAGCCAGAAGACCTGCCTGTCGGAAAGACATCGGACGCCCCGGACCCGGGCGGCCGACGGGCAGGTCTGCGTGCGCCCGCACCGCGGGCGGCCTCCCGTTCGCCGTTCCGTTCTCCGGCCGTCGCACCCCCGCGAGGCCGCCCATCCGCTTCCCCGTTGCCGTCGTTTTGCTGGTCGTCGCCCTGGTCGTCGCCGCGTTCGCGGCGGTGGCGGTCGGCTCGGTGCGGCTGTCGGCGGATCAGGTGTGGGCGGCGGTGACGGACCCGAACGCCGAGCCGTACACGCGGGTGATCGTGTGGGAGCTGCGACTGCCGCGGGTGCTGCTGGCGGCGGCAGTGGGCGGCGGGCTGGGGGCGGCGGGGGCGGCGTATCAGGCGGTCTTCCGCAACCCACTGGCCGACCCGTTCGTCATCGGCAGCGCGAGCGGCGGGGCGGTCGGGGCGGTGGCGGTGATCGTCACCGGGTGGGCGGGCGTGGGCGAAGCGGTGGGGGCGACCGCGACCGGGGCGTTCGTCGGTTCGCTGTTCGCGGTGCTGCTGGTGTACGTGATCGCGGGCTTCGGTCGCGGGCCGGCGGAGTCGCTGCTCCTCGCAGGGGCGACCGTGAGCACCCTCATGAGCGCCGTGGTGTGGCTGATGCTCACCTTCGCGCACGACCGCCTGCCGAGCGTGATGTGGTGGGTGATGGGCGGGCTGAACCGCAACCCGCAATACTGGGCGGTGTTGTCCATCGCCGGGCCGCTGCTGCTCATTGGCACGGTGGTGTTGTCGCTGCTCGGCCGCCCGCTCGACGCCCTCCGTGCCGGCGACGACACCGCCCGCGCGCTCGGCCTCCCGGTCGCGGTGCTGGTGCCCGTGGTGCTGACGGCCGCGAGTTTGGCTGTGGCCGCGGCGGTGGCCGCCGGCGGGGTGATCGGGTTCGTCGGGCTGGTCGCCCCGCACCTGGCCCGCCCGCTGGCCGGCGCGTCGCACGCCCGGCTGGTGCCGACGGCCGCACTCGTCGGGGCGGTGCTGCTGGTGCCGGCCGACCTGCTCGCCCGCAGCCTGATGGAGACGCAAGAGCTGCCGCTCGGCGTCATCACCGCGCTCGCCGGCGGGCCGGTGTTCCTCGTCCTCCTGCGGCTCACCCACCACCAGAGGGCCGCAGCATGAGCACCGTCGCGGTCCACCGGTTGAGTTGCGGTTACGGCCGGCGAGCGGTGCTGAAGGACGTGTCGTTCACGCTGAATCCGGGCGAACTAACCGCCATCCTCGGCCCGAACGGGTGCGGCAAAACGACCCTGTTGAAGACGCTGGCCCGGTTGCTCCCGCCGCTCGCCGGGTCGGTGACAGTCGACTGTCACCCGCTCGCGTCACTCGGCCGACGCGCGATCGCCCAGCGGGTCGCTTTCGCCCCGCAGGTGCTCGCCCCGGACTGGCCGTTCACGGTGACGGAATATGTCGCGCTCGGCCGCATCCCGCACGCCGGCTGGTGGAAGCCGCTTTCGGCCAACGACAAAACCGTCATCGCCACCAGCATCACTCGGTTCGGGCTGACCCCGCTGGCCCACGTTCGTGTGACAGAGTTGTCGGGCGGGGAGTGGCAGCGGGCACGGCTGGCGAAGGCGCTCGCCCAGGAGCCGCAGGTGCTGCTGCTCGACGAGCCGACCGCTCACCTCGACCCGCGGTATCAGTTCGAGTTGCTCTCGCTGGTGCGGGGGCTGATCGCCGAACGGAAGCTCTGCGTGGCGGTGACGCTTCACGACCTGAACCTCGTCGGCCCGTGGGCGGATCGCGTGCTGCTGTTGGCGAACGGCGGGGTGATCGCCGACGGTTCGCCCGCCGAGGTGCTGACGGCGGACAAGTTGGCCGCCGCGTACTCCGCCACGTTCGCCGTCGCCCCGCACCCGGTCACGGGCACGCCGGCGGTGACGATTCCCAGGTAACCCCAATGCGCCGCATCGTCCCGTTCCTGTTGCTCCTGACACTCGGCTGTCATCCGTCGGGCTGCACCCACACGCCCCCGCCCAGCGGACCCGCGTTCACCGACGACCTCGGCCGCTCGGTCGTCATCCCCAAGACTCCCACGCGGATCGTGTCGCTCTCACCCGCCGCGACCGAAATCCTGTTCGCCATCGGCGCCGGGCCGAACGTGGTCGCCGGCACCGAGTACGACACCTATCCGGAGGAAGCGAAAAAGCTGCCCCGCATCGGCGGGTTCACCCCGCAGAGCATCAACGTCGAAGCCATCCTCGCCCACAAGCCCGATCTGGTGGTGGCCGACCGGCAGAAGGACATCGTCGCCGCGCTGGAAAAGTTCGGCATCCCCGTCGTCGCCCTCGACCCGAAGGGCACAGATGATGTGTGGAACAACATCGAATTGCTCGGTCGGGTCACGGGATGCGAGACGAAGGCAACGGAGGTGGCGGATATCGGGCGGACGGCTTGGCTGAAGCGAAAACTCTATCACGCTTTCGGCGGCGCGAGAAGGGACGACCCGCCACAGGTACTCTTCGTCCTCGCCGACGAGCCGCTTATCACGTGCGGGAAGGGCACGTTCATCGACGAGATCATCACCACCGCCGGCGGGAGCAACGTGTTCGCCGACGTGAAAGAGTCGTGGCCGAAGGTGAGCGACGAGCAGGTGCTGGCCCGCGGAGCGGACGTGATCATCTGCGTCGAACACGCCGGCGGGGGCGGCTCGGTCGTGCCCGGTCGGTTGAAAACGCGGCCGGGGTGGGACAAACTGAAGGCGGTGCAAACCGGCAAGGTGTACGCTGTGGACGCCGACCTGATCACCCGCCCCGGCCCGCGGTTGGTGGACGGGCTGGAAGCCGTAGAAAAACTGTTGCGGAATTGACCGATCGGCCGGGAGCGCGGGCGTCCCGCCCGCATTCGGACTTGCGGGCGGGA
>JANNQE010000137.1:0-4506 GCA_031441625.1 Planctomycetia bacterium | reverse complement strand
TGCTGGAGCCGCTTGTCGAGGCCGGGGGGGTCCCCGAACTCCGAGATCGCCCAGTCCGTGGCGTCGAGTATCATGACCGCACTCCCGCGAAGGTGCCCGGTATACCAAACCCACGAGATGTGGGCAATCGACAGGCTCGCGAGCGAGGGCCAAGCCACCGATCCGAAAACCCATCACGCTCGCCATCGCCATCACCTTCGGTCCGTCTGCTGAGGTGGTTCGGCCGTCGCTCGGGCATTGCAGGCCCGGCACCGGCGTGTTCAGCGCCGGACTCAGGTTTCGGTGGTGTCCTATTGCCGTTGTAAGCGGTAGTACTGGTCTGGTAGGGTGTTGTGGGCGGGTTTTTGGCATTTCGCGATGGGAGGGAATCCCGTGGACGAACACGACCTGAGCCGCTTCTGCTGTCTCAACCCGGACTGCGCGGACCACGCCCAGCGGGGGCACGGCAACTTGACGGTCACCGCCCGGTACGGCCCCCGCCGCACGCGGATGCTCCGCTGCCGCACCTGCAAGGCCCGCTTCTCCGAGCGGAAGGGCACCCCCCTGTTCGACACCCGCTTGCCCCCCGACACGGTGGCCGCCATCCTCGCCCACGTGGCCGAGGGGGTGGGCACCCGCAAGACCGCCCGGTTGGTCGGCGTCCACCGCGATACCGTCACCCACTACACCCGCCTCGCCGGCGATCACGCCCAGCAACTGCACGACGAGTTGGTGGCTTTTTCCCCCGACGACCACTGAAGTGCAGTTCGACGAGAAGTGGGACTTCGTGGGCAAGAAGGAGAAGAACTGCCAGCCGGACGAGGCGACCGCCGGCGACTGCTGGGACCACGTGGCCCTCGACCCGGAGAGCCGGCTGGTGGTCAGTCAGGTGGTCGGCAAACGGACGGCCGAGGCGACGCACGAGTTGGTGGCCGACTTCCACCGGCGGACGGGCGGGCGGATCCCGTGGCTGATGACCTCGGACGAGTACCCGGTGTACGCGGACGCCATCCGCGCCGCCTACGGGCGAGTGGTGACGCCACCCCGCACGGGGAAACCGGGCCGCCCGCGGAATCCGACGGTGGTGATGCCGGCCGGGCTGACGTACGCCACCGTGCACAAGCACAAGGCGAACGGGCGGGTGGTGTCGGTGAGCACCACGCTGGTGTTCGGCACGTGGTTCGGGCTGCTGCTGGCCCTGGCCATGTCGGCGGTCAGTCGGGTGGTGAACACGAGTTACGTGGAGCGGCACAACGGGACGGATCGCGGGCGGTGCAGTCGGAAGGTGCGGAAGAGTTACGGGTTCTCGAAGGCGTGGGACGTGCACGTGGCGGCCACGCGGTTCAGCGACTTCACGTACAACTTCTGCTGGCCAGTGAGGACGCTGCGGGTGAAAGGGGCGGACGGGCGGTGGCAGTCACGAACGCCGGCCATGGCCGCCGGCCTGACCGATCACGTGTGGTCCATCCGCGAATGGATCACCTTCCCCGCCGTGCAACGGCGATAGGACGCCACCCCAGGGCCGAGAACCTGAATATTCACTTCCCAGGTCGCAGGTGGATGGTTGCCAAGTAATTCCAGAATGGTCTGGACTGCTGCGAATCGTGGGCTTCCCGTTGGCGGACTCGCCGGCTCGGGTTGACGCTCGGTGAATACGGCCTCCCAAGTGTCGAGAGTCGAGGTGACTTTCCGACATCCCCAACCGAGAGGTCGTCATGTCCGAGAGTGCTGACAAGAAGGGCGAGAAACGGGAGGTCCGGCGGTCCAAGCTGATCCAGCAACTCCGGGAGGAGGAGGTGCAGTTCTTCCTCAACTCCATCCTGGAGCCCACGGTCCACATCCCCGGCGATGCGTACCAGAAGGACTGGCCCGCCGACAGCCAGCGAGTCTGCGACTTCGTGACGGCCGCCTACTACGACCTGAACGTCACGATCCTGTCGTCCGCCGAGTGGGAGTTCATCCTGTCCCAGATCCGCGAGGAGTGCCGGGCCGGCGGTCGGCGGGCGAGTGAAACCGAGGCCCCGCAGACCGACAAGGACGTGATCGTCCAGGCGGCCTTGCACCTGGTGAACGAGCGGGCCGAATTCGACGACCTGACCAGCGTCTTGGTGGGCCTCCTCCGCACCATCCAACTGAACGGCAAGAACGCCCAACACGAGGAGATCCCCGCCTTCACGAACATCTTCAGCCGGCGGCTCCGCCGCCTGATCCCCGTGCTGAAGGGGTACGGGGTGGAGGTGTCCTTGCGGCACGAGGAGGACGGCAGCTACTGCTCGCTCAAGCGGCTCCCCGGCTTCCAGCGGGAACCGGACTCGGCAACGACGCTCGCCAGGACCGCTGACGACGCGAGCCGTCAGTCGTCAGGCCAGTCGTCAGGCGGAACGGCCACGAAGGGCAAGGAGTTCCGTAAGGCTGACGGTGCTGACGGTGAAACCCGGTTCGACGACCCGAAGGACAAGGACGCCCTCAAGACCCGCCAGACCGAACTCGTCGGGGCGGCCGAGAAAGGGGGTGTGGAATGAGCATCCCAGTCAGCCCCCGCGAGATCCAGCGGTGGTACGCTGTTTGACCTGGCCGGGCACGACGGAGGAGTGTCGGGGGTCGCCTTCACCCCGGCCGCCGACCGCATCGTGACGGGCGGCAGCGACCAGACGGTTCGCATTTGGGATGATACCGGTCGTCTCCTGGAGACCCGCTGGGGGCACACCGGTTGGGTGAACGGCGTCGCCGTGACGCCCGACGGCCGGGCCGTTCTCTCCGCGTCCGACGATGGCTCCGTGCGGATGTGGGATTTCTCACCAGGCCTAACTCCTGGTATGAAGAGGCCCTGACACAGCCTCCGAATACTCTGAAAAACTAGCCAAAATCTCCGCAGGCGATGACGTGGGCGACCCCTGCCCGATGGCTGGGCCAGCCGTCACGCCCGAGCCAGATGACGCCCGGCGTTTCCGCGGCCCGATGCCGTCCTCCGCCGCGCTCTTCATCTCCCGCGGCATCGGGGCGGTCTCGGGCACCTTCTCGGCCTTCGCCTCGACCTCCGCCACCAACTTCTGCAAGTCCACCCGGCCGCGCGGGGCGTCGAAGTCCGGCTCCCTCAGCTCGCTGGGAATGGCCCAGCCGGTCTAGGCGATGGCCGCGAGGGCGGCGACGGACTGGTCGGCGAACGTGTGGGCCTACCCTGGCGGCTCCGTCTTCCGTCAGGGCACTCGCTCCCCTTCGTTCTCGTCGAATTGGATCATAGCCTTCGCTTCCTTGTAGGCCAGCCACTGGACCAGGTCGTTGTGGTTAGCGTTGTCGGCAGCGGGTTCTGCTCGTCTTTGGGCAGCGGCTTCCACGTGGCGGCGGCCGCGAGCGCCAGCTCGCTGGTTTCCACCGCCTTGCCCTGGTGGAACAGGCTCGTCGCCCGGTAGAACGCCGCAATGCCCGTCACCCGCGGGTCGTTCGGGTCAGCCTTTGCGGCGGCGAGGGGGGCGGAGGCGACGGCGGCGAGCCGGGCGGGGGGTGACGTCGGTGAGGTGGGGCCTGGGTAGACGGTTTGCTTCGTCGTTTTCGAGACGTGCCGCCGGCAGGCCTACTCAGTTCACCGAGTACGACATGTGACGTGGGGTCACCACCCATCAGAAAGGTTACGGCCGCAGCCCTCTCGTGCGGGTTTGCATCCTGGCCCTTGCCGGCCTGGTCGCGCGCCTCGAGTGCCAGCAACACCAACCCGACTACTGCCCCGAACACCGCCCCCGCGACGGGGGCCGCGAGAGCACACTCGACCGGGCTGTGCGGAAGCGCGGCGGCGAGACACCACGGCAGTCAGCCGCCCACCGCCGCGGCGACCGGCAGACCCACACCAGCGGCAAACAGGAGGTTCGCCAGGACGGTTTCGCGGATCGGCCTGACGTGCCCAGGGCGCCCGGCTGTCGCGATTCCTCCCACCGCCACCGGCAGGGCGAGGGCGAGCCACACCCACCACGGCAGGGAGCCCAGCCAGACCGACACGCCGATGAGGGGGAGCGACCAGAGGACCCCGGACAGGCAGGCAGCCAACGATCCGGTCCGCCACGTCCGGCGAGATGCGAGGGCGTCCGCTGTTTTCTCCGGTCCGACGGTCGGCGTCCCCCCCTCGCCCGACTCGGCCACCGTCTGGGTGAACCCGGCCTCGGGTGAGGTCGGCCGATCAACCTGAGCGGGCGGACGGGTGGCGGGTGCCGGAAACAGTTCCTCGACCTCCGCCGCCCGACGCCAGTCCGCGTCCCCGACCCGGGCCACCGGGTCTTCGGGAGCGAGTTGCCCGTTCACGGCGAGTACCCGGAGGTGTCTCTTATAGACCGGCCCGTGCGTCCGACCGTCTCGGATCCAGTACCACCCGGCCTCCGGGTCGTCCGCTGCCGAGACTAAGGAGCCGTCCACTGGCTACTCCGCATTCTGAACGGGTGACGTAGCATACCCCGAGACGTCCTCCGGAGCTCTCGGCATGGAACGCCCCGTCCACCAGTGCCCGTGCGCCGCTTGCCAGGTCGGCACCGGCCTCGTCGC
>JANNQE010000136.1:0-2741 GCA_031441625.1 Planctomycetia bacterium | reverse complement strand
AGCCGGTCGCAAGCTCCCGGCGACGACTGGGTGGCTGGGCAACCCGACCACGCCAACACTTCCCGTGTCCTAGCGTTACCATTGGACGACCCCACCGGAGCGGCGGCATGACTGACAGCCCGTTGTCACGGCGACAGTTCTTCGGCGCGACCGCAACGGTTGCCGCCGTCGGTGCGCTGCCCACTGTCGCCGCCGAAGCCAAGCCGTCGCCGCTCGCCCCCGAGCCACCGATGCCCGCCGGCGTGTGCCAGCGGCTCGGCTCCGCCCGCTTCCGCGAATTGACCAGCGGCTTTCAGTTCTCCCCCGATTCCAAATGGCTGGCTCAGTTCGACGGCCGGAACTTCATCGGGTACGAGGTGGCCACCGGCCGGCGGGCGAAGTGGACGCTGCCGCACGACAACTTGACCCTCGACCAACTGCACTGGCAAATGACCACCGGCGGTGAGGTGCTGGCCGTTCAACTGCTCGGCCAGGAGCGGCCGATCTTCCACCTCGACTTGGCCACCGGCCGCGAGCGGAAGGGGAAGGTGGTGGCGTTCGCCCACGGGCAGACGTTCACCGCCGACGGCACCGGCCTGATCCAGTACGAGGACGCGGGCAAGCTGTACCGCCTCGACGTGCTCACTGGCAAAACGGTGTGGTCGCGGAAGTGGAAGTGCGACGCCTCGGTGCCGCCGGAGCCGGTGATGGTGTCCGCCGGCTGGCTCGTGGCAGTCGGGGTGAAGCGGCTGCACCTGTTCGACCCGCTCACCGGCAAGGACGGCCCGAAGCTGGAAGATGTGCTGCCGAAGGACGCCCCACCGGACAACCACTTCACCCTGATCGGCTTTTCGGCTGACGGCAAGCGGGTGTGCGGCTTCCACACTGCCGAGGGGCCCGAGCAGTTGGCGGAGCGACTGGTCGTGTGGGATCTGACGACCGGCAAAGTGGTCGGACGCATCACCCCGCCGGAGGGCCTGCCGAACTGTGCCCTCACAGCCGACGGCCAGCACCTGCTCACCACCGACGACACCGGCCGACTGGTGGGCGTGAGCGTCCGCACCGGCCAGGTGACACGCAAGCTGGCCGCACAGAATGTGCGCGAGGTCGCCCTGTCGCCGGACGGCATCGTGTTGGCCGTCGGCGGGGCGAAGTGGGAAGCGTTCGCCGGTTTCGTGTCGGAGGGTGTCGTCCGCCTCCTGAACCCGGCGACCGGTGAGTTGCTCCCGCAGTCGCCCGACCCGTCGGCCGAACTGACCACCGTGCGGTTCGCCGACAAGCACACGGTCGTCGCCGAGGTGAATACGGACGGGATCAGCCACACCCACTTGGTCTGGGACACCCGCACCGGCAGACGGCAGACTCGCACGCCGCCGAAAGTTCAGCTACCGTTCCTCGGCGGAGGGTTCGACGGCGGTTTCGGGTTCCAGCCGTCGGAGTTGTCACCCGACGGCACACGCTTCGTCACCGAGGTGAGTGGTTCGGTGATCGTCACCGATGCCGTCACCCGCCGCCGGTTGCACTCCTTCCCCACGCACGACTTCGGGTTCGGTTTCACGCCGTTCTGGATCGGCCGCGGGCGACTCGGCCAGATGAAGGCGGGTGAGCTGCTGTGGTGGGATCTGACCGACCGCACGCGGCACTCCATACCGATCAAGGTGCCCGCCGAAGGTCTGGTGCAGTCCACTGCCGCCACCCCCGACGGCCGCACGGTCGCCCTGCTGCACTGGGACCAGAACGAAGAGAATCCGACACCGACGGTCGCCTGGATCGATTTCCCCTCCGGCAAGGTGTCCACCACCCGTGGCGAGTTCGGGGAACTGAGCATCTCCGCCGACGGCGGGCGGGTGGCAGTCGTGGAGGCCGAGGAGCGCGTGCGGGTGACGGTGATCGACCGCGGCGGGCGGCGCGTCACCCTCGGTCAGCCGGTCGGCCTCAACCACCTCGACCCGCGGGTCGGACTCTCGCCGTGTGGCCGGACGGTGTTCCTGTCCCACGCCCGGCAGGACGATCCGGAAGCCCACCCGTACCCGGTGGTACAGTTCTGGGAGGTGCTCAGCGGCGAACTGCTGGCGGAGTTCGGCACCCCGTTCGCGGCCGACGGGCTGGGAGTGTCGCCGTGCGGGCGGCGGGTGGCCACCACACACTGCGACGCGCCGATCTACCTGTGGGACGTGTTCGGCGAGACGTCCGACCCGCAGGCGAAGCCGGACGCGACCACCTGGGCCGCGCTCGATGGCACCACCGACACGGCGTTCACGGCGATTCGGCGGCTCGTTCAGCACCCAGCGGTTGCGGTCGATTTGCTGAGTATGAAGCTGACGCCCGCCGAGGCACCGAAAGCCGAGTGGGTGAAGGCCCGCCTCGACAAGCTCGGCAGCGCCGACTTCCGCACCCGGCACACCGCCGACCTGGAACTCTCCGCCGTGGCAGATCGAATCGCCGAACCCCTGCGAAAGGCGATCACGGCCGGGGCCGATTCGCCCGAAGCGGACGAGCGGTTGACCGCGCTGCTCGCCAAGGCGGAGGGCATTCCCCGATCAACGTGGCGAATGGTGCGGGCGGTCGAGGCGCTGGAATACTGCGACGTGCCGGATGCGGTGGTGCTGTTGAAGAAACTGGCCGGCGGGGTGGACACGGCCGTGCTGACACGCGAGGCGAAAGCGGCGGTGAAGCGGAGAGGCGAGCGGCCCGCGTGAGCGGGCTGTTCAAAGCAGAAGGTCATCGAATCCCTGCATGTTCAGATTGCGCAGCTGGAAGCG
>JANNQE010000135.1:0-3256 GCA_031441625.1 Planctomycetia bacterium | reverse complement strand
TACGGGCAGGTGTCGGGCACGTTGAACGTCACCCGCTTCGGGTCGATCAGCCGGAACTTCACCTGCTCGGGCGTCATGCGGGCGGCGAGCGACGCCAGCACCGCCTTCAGGAACTCGCTCTTCCCGCTGCCAGTGGTGCCGGCCACCAATAGGTGGCAGCCCTCGGGGTCGCTCAGGTTCAGCCACTCGGCGTTGTTCGCCACCCCGACGCCGACCGGGAAGGCGGGTTCGCCGTTGAACTTGGCCGGCGCGTTCGCGAGCATTGGCGGGAGGAACACCGTCTGGCGGTCGGGCCGCTGCACGTCGATGCTGATGTGCCCCGGCTGACTGAGGATGAGCGGCTCCTGGTCCAGCGACAGGTTCACTTTCAGGTTCTCGGCCTCCCGCTTCACCTTGCTGAAGTCGGTGTCGCCCCGCGGCTCCACCTTCAGCCGGACGAACGTCGGGCCCATGATGGCACCGGCGGGGTGAACCGGCTGGCCCTTCTTCTTCAGGTACTCGGCGGCCTTCTTCAGCATCACGTCGACCCACTCGGGCAGCGGCGGTTCGGCCGGCAGGGGCAGTGGGGCCACGGGCAGCGGCGGAGCGGCGGGCGGCGGATCGGGGAAGAGGGTGGGTGTGACGCTCCTGGTCGGCGGTGACATCACTAGCGGCAGCGGCGGGGGCACGACCGGCGGGGCGACGGTCGTAACCGGCGGCGCGGGTGTGGCTGCGAGGCCGGGCCAGTCCTTGAACACGAAATCGAACAGCTTCAGGTTGGCGAGCAGTCCGGTCTGCACGACCAGTTCGCGGCACCGCTTCTCGTCCACTGTTTCGGAGCCGAGCAGCAGGTTGCCCGTTTTCGCCGCGAGCACAATCCGCCGCAGCGTTTCGAGCTGATGAAAAGTGGCCTGTTCAATGTCGAGCGGGAACGGGCGGACTTTTTTCCCTTCGACGAGTTTCGCGTAACTCTGATAGCCCTTCGTCGATTTTCCGACGCCCAGTTCCGTCTTGTGCCAGACGACCACCGCCCGATTGCCGACGTCTGGCAACGCTTGCTCGAGTGCGCCCTGCCACGCCCCGAACGCGGCCCCAGAATCCTTCTTGCTCACCGCGACCAACACCGTCGCTGACCCACCGGGAGTAGTGAACGTCACTTTGAGAGCGAAGCGCGGATCGGTTTTCGAGGGGGTGATCGGCGGCGGCTTGGCCTCGACAGTTCGCAACTGGATCCCGTCTTGTCGTTGCCCGCCTAACATTGCGATGGCGAACGACTCTTCCACTCCGGCACATAGTTCTTGTTCTGGCATGTCGGCGGCGGTCTTCTTCGCCGCCTTCACGTTACCGAGTTCTTTCTCCCATTCCTCCCGGAAGAGAACGTCGAGCGGAGGTGGGGGGGGCGGAGGGCCTCCACCTGTGAACTTGATGACCTCGTCTCGCTTCCCCGTCAGCCAGTTGACGAACCGCGGGCGACACTCGACCTGGATGAATGACCGCGGAGAAAGTCGGGTGTTCTCGGCGAACGCCTTCACGGATGCGAGATCGAACGGCCAGCCTTTGGGCTTCTTCGGGTCGGCGTCGGCCCAAGTTGCCAGCCGCCGTTCGAGCAAGGCCACGGCTTCCTGACCACCGAGCCGTGGAAGGTCGTGGGTGATCACCCGTTGCGTGAACGCGTGGAGGCCTGCCGCCGCACTGATCAGCGTCCACGAACTTTCCAGACAACCCACCGCGAGCAGCATGTTCGGGACGGTCTGCAACCAACTCATGAGCTGACTGGTGAGCGTGTTGAACCCCGTTGGATCGCCCTTGAACAACTCGTCCAACTGGTCGAAGCAGAGCACCAGAGGGACGTTGATGAGTCGCAAGAGTTCGGCGACCGCCACCAAAATTTCGATGAGCGGGGGAGATTCCTCGGACAACTTCAACTCCGCCAGGCGTGCCGCCGAAAGTTGGTCCGCTTCCCCACGGAGCCAGCAGCGAGCGTCCGCCTCGGCCGACGACGCCCCGAGAACGAGGGCGCGAATCACATCCCTTGAACACTGCGGCAGTTTCGCCTGCATCGCGTCTGCGAGCAGGTGGAACGCACCAATCCCTTCGACCGGGGCGAACAACTCCAGGACATCCAGCGGGTCGGGCTTTTCGAGCCGTTCCCGCACTCGCTCGGTGCGGCTCTTCCACGGTTGGCCGAGTCCGCCGAAGTAAGCGCGGAACGACGGGGCGAGGAGTTTCGCTAACTGGATTCGGAACGGGGCGAACGAGGTCGGCGAGTACAGCAACCCTTCCACCACCTTCCACCGGAGTAGGGATTGCAACTGCTCTTCCTTGCCGTCGGCATCCAGCCCGGTGATCGCCGAGACGAACACGAAGTGAACCTTCTCGCCCTGCTGATGGTTGATCCGGCCGAACAGGTGGGTTTTCCCATAGCCGGCCGCGCTGAGAAAGGCGTGAACCTTCCGGTCTGCGCTCAGAGCCGGTTTGGCCCGCACCTGATCGATCTCCGCGGAGAACTTGTCAGTGAACTCTTTGGCGAGAGTGGAGACGTCCCACTCGGGGCGAAAATCACTGATGCTATTCAACCGATCAGTCGAGAAGGGGTCGTCGTACCTGGGCGACATTAGCTTCCCTCCTTTATGAAAAAGAGCAGGCCCGAGGAGGCGGCGACCGATGCCTGAAGTTGTTCAGTGGTGGCGCGGCTCCGGTCGTCGATCTCGACGAGTCGCACTTTGCCCGCCAAGTCGAATTTGTTCAGCAGTTGATCGAACACCTCGTGCGACGCGGCTCGGTCGCCGAACTTCGCCCGCACTTCCGCCCGCACCTCGTGGATGGGCACCATGCGGATGTTCGCGTGCCGCTCGCGGAGCAGGCGGTGGAAGATGTCCATCACCGCCGCTTCCAGGTCGGCGGGGGGCGCACCGGCCGGCGGCGAGGTGGTCACCCCACCGCGGGCGGCCAGCAGCGCCGTCAGCGCCCTCCCCTTGATCTCCAGCTTGTCGAACCCGTCGAACGACAGCCCGGCCAGGTACCGCAACCCCTTAGGGGTGAGCGTGTACTCGCCCGCAGTGCCGTTCCACCTCGCCGTCACGTGTCCGGCCTTCGCCAACTCGCCGTACAGCACCCACGCCGTCGCCTCGTTCAACTTCGACCCCTTCGGGTAGCCGCCGGCGAACGCGGCCGACTCTCCGAGCGTGAAGCCGGTCGCCTCCGTCAGGCGGAGCAGCACGAACGCCTCCCACTTCTCCCGCATGGCCGCGTCGTCCGGGGTGGCCGGGTCGCCGAC
>JANNQE010000134.1:0-8980 GCA_031441625.1 Planctomycetia bacterium | reverse complement strand
GTTCGCCCGTGCCGACGACAAGCCGAAGCCCAAGTCGGTCGCCGCGGTCGTCACCATCTACACGCCCAAGTCGCACGCCGACGTGATCCTGACGAAGATTCTGGAAGGCTGGAAGCACGACGGCGGGGCCGGGCCGGCGCTCACGCTCTCCGCACTGTACGTCGATCAGTTCCCCAAGAACGACATCGCCCGCGCCGTGTGCAAGAAGCACGGCGTGCCAATCTTCGACAGCATCGAGAAGGCGGTGGCGGTCGGCGGCAAGGCCATCCCGGTGGACGGCGTGCTAAGCATCGGCGAGCACGGCGACTACCCGACGAACAAGCTCGGCCAGAAGCAGTACCCGCGGAAGCGGTTCTTCGAGGAGATCACCGACGCCTTCGACAAGCACAAGAAGGTGGTGCCGGTGTTCAGCGACAAGCACCTCGGCCCGCCGTGGGACGAAGCGAAGTGGATGTACGACCGGGCGGTGAAGGCGAAGGTGCCGTTCATGGCCGGGTCGAGTTTGCCGGTGTCGTACCGGACGCACGAACTGACCGTGCCGATGGGCGGCGACATCGAGGCGGCCGTCGGCATCGGGTACAGCGGGCTGGACATCTACGGCTTCCACGCGCTGGAGTGCTACCAGACCATCGTGGAACGGCGGGCGAAGGCCGAGACCGGCGTGAAGTGGGTGCAGTGCCTGGAAGGCAAGGCCGTGTGGAAGGCGGTGGACGACGGACTGGTGAACAAGGACGTGCTGAACGCGGTCTGGGACGTGGTGCCGAAGGCGGACAAGACGAAAGGCCTGCGGGACGAAGAGAAGCCGGTGCTGTTCCTGTTCGAATACGCCGACGGCTTCCGCGGCGCGCAGTTCATGCTGCCGAACGCGAGGCTGACCGGGGTGGGCGTGAAGGTGAAGGGCGGCAAGGTGCAGGCGACCGGGTTCGAGGAGCGGCCCGACCCGTGCTACCCGCACTTCGCGTTTCTGCTGAAGGGCATTGAGGCGATGATTCAGACCGGCAAGCCGACGTACCCGGTCGAGCGAACACTCCTGACGAGCGGGGTGCTGGATCGCGCGCTCACCTCGCGGGCCGATAACGGGAAGAAACTCGACACACCCGAGTTGGCCATCGCGTACACGCCGGTCGATTACCCGCACGCCCCGAAGCCCGAGTTGAAGTAGGTGCCGCGCGCGAATGAATGTCGCCGCCTCGCTCCGCGGGGCGGTCGAATCCGCCCCGCGGAGCGTGGCGGCGACAATATGGAGCACTCGTGGAACTCTACACCCTCCGCTGGCCGCAGGTCGATGCTCTCCCGCGCAGCACGCCGGTGGTGTTGCCTGTGGCCGCGCTGGAGCAGCACGGCCACCACATGCCCGTGTTTACAGACAGCTTGCTACTCGGCGAGGTGATGCGGCGGGTGCAAGCGCCCCTGCACGGCAAGTGCCTGTTCGCCCCGCTGCAATGGCTGGGCAACTCGCACCACCACCTCGACTTCCCCGGTACACTCTCGGCCTCCCCGCGGGTGTACCTGGACACCCTCATTGACCTCGCCGAGTGTTTCATTCGCCACGGGTTCACCCGCATCGTGTACGTGAACGGCCACGGCGGGAACAGCGTGCCCATGCAGCAGGCGACCTTTGAACTGCGACAGAAGCTGCGGGACCGCCGCGACGTGCTACTCGTGTCCGCCACCTATTGGGGCCTCGGCGGGAAGCCGTGGGAAGTGGAAACGACGCTGCAACAGCGGGAGATGGGCCACGCCTGCGAGTGGGAAACGTCGATGATGTTGCGGATCCGCCCCGAGTTGGTGAGCGACCCGGCGGCCACGACCGACGTGCCGTTCGGCGTCGGTTTCGCGCCGGCCCACCGCGCCTGGACGATGCCGGAACGAAGCACGCCCGGTCACATCGGCGACCCGCGATCCGCCACCGCCGAGAAGGGCGAAGCGCTGTTCGGCGTGTTCGCGGCGGACGTGCAGCGGTTCCTCGAACGGGTCATCGCCTGGGACGGCAAGGCGTGGGACGCATGACCCCGCCACCCCGATCCGCGTCGTGGAAGTGGGTGGTGTGCGGGCTGCTGCTGTTCGCCACCATGCTGCTGTACATGGACCGGCAGACGCTCGCCCAGACTAGCCCGGCCCTCGCCCGCGACCTCGACCTGAACAAGGCCCAGTACGGCAGGCTGGAGTTCGCCTTCGGCATCGCGTTCGCGGTCGGTGCACTCTTGTTCGGGGCGGTGGTGGACGCCCTGCCGGTGCGGTGGCTCTACCCGTTCGCCTTGGTGGGGTGGTCGCTCGCCGGGTGTGCCACCGCGTTTGCCCCGGCCATCGGCGGGGTGGTGGTGCCGTGGTTCGCCGACACGTCCGCGCCGCCCGATCCGTTCTGGCAGCAAGTCGCCGTGCTGAATCCGACGCAGTGCGAGTTGCCAGTTGCCGACCAGTGGCGGCGGATCGCCGACTTCCTCGGGTTCATGCTGTGCCGGACCGTCCTCGGCGTGTTCGAGGCCGGGCACTGGCCGTGCGCACTGGTCACCACCCAGCGGATCCTCACCCGCCAGCAACTTCCGCTCGGCAACAGCATCTTGCAAAGCGGGGCGTCGGTCGGGGCCATCGTCACCCCGTTCGTGGTGCTCGCCTGTCGGGTGCAACTGCCCGGCCACTGGCCGTACCCGTTCCTCATCGTCGGGTTGGTCGGGCTGCTGTGGGTGGTGCCGTGGTTGCTTCTTGTCCGCGGGCGCGATTTGCCGCAACCTGCGTCAGTGCCGCCGGAAGAAGCCCCGCCGCCCGTCCACGCCGGCGGGTTCGTCCGCAAGATGGTCGTCTGCCTCGTGGTCGTCGTCGCCATCAACATCACGTGGCAATACTTCCGCGCGTGGAACGTGCTGTTCCTCAGCGAGTACCACCAGTATTCCGGCGACTTCATTCAACTCTTCTCGGCCGGGTACTACCTCGTGGCCGACGTGGGATGCCTGGGGGTGGGGCTGCTGGTGCGGGTGCTCACCCGCCGCGGGTGGGACGTTCACCCGGCCCGCGTGCTGTCGTTCGGCCTGTGCGGGCTGTTGTGTACGGCCGGGTTCGTCGTGGCGGTGCTGCCCGCCGGGTGGGGGCTGCTGGCGATGATGCTGTGCGTGGCGGCCGGCTCGCTCGGGCTGTTCCCGACGTATTACGCGCTGTCGCAAGACCTGTCGCGTCGGCACCAGGGGAAGTTGTCGGGGCTGTTCGGGTGCGCCGCGTGGGTGAGTTCGGCCGTCATGCAGGAGTTCGTCGGCAAGCACATCGAAGCCACGAAGCAGTACGCGCTCGCCATCCAACTGGCCGCCGCTGCTCCGCTGGTGGCATTCGTGGTACTCTGGCTGGTGTGGCCGAAGGCGAAAAAGTAGGTGCCGCCTGCCGGGCGGCACACTCGAACCAGTGCCGCCCGGCAGGCGGTACCTACTTCACAGCTTGAAGAAGATGCGTCGGCGGTAGAGCCACCACAGCACACCCCACGCGGCGGCGAAGAACAACAGCCGGTGGGCGATCGACACCCCCGTCGGCCCGAGGACGGGTTCGAGCAGGTTGACCCACACGCCCACCAGACTCCGGAACCAGCCGCCGAACAACTGGCCGATCACGTAGGCGGCAATCGAGTTCATCCCCACGACGACCAGCGGGTACGTCCACCACTTGCTGCCCATCACGTCGATGGCCCAGTAGAAGCCGGCGAGGAAGAGCGTCGTCCAGCCGGCGGAGTACACGGCGAAGCTGGGTGTCCAGATCCGCTTGACGAGAGGGACGGCCGGGCTGAGGGCGAAGCCGACGACGATGCCGAGGACGCCGGCGAGTGCCAACGCCAGCACCGCCCGCCCACGCCGCCTCGCGTACAGCAGCACCTGCCCGGCCATCACGCCGAAGATCATGTTCGCCGATTCCGGGATCGCGTTCAGCCCGACGTAGTTGCCGCTGTAGTTGCGGCCCTTCCACCACAGCCCGAGCAGCCACTCGTCGAACACCTTGCCCGCGTTCGCCCCGCCCATCGCCCACGGCCCGCCGGGTCCGTTCCACGGGTTGGACACCCAGAACAGCCAGTACCCGACGAGGATGACCGTCGCCGCCGCCCCCTGCACCCACAGCGGCCGGCCGAGGACGAAGAACGCGACCACGTACCCGAAAGCGATCTGTTGCAGCACGCGAATGAAGCCGAAGCTCCAGGTGGACGCTCCGAAGTTGTCGAGCGTCACACCCACGAGAATCAGCCCGCTGGCGCGGACGAACACGTGAAGAAGTTGCTTCGCCCACGAGTCGCCTTTGGCCGACCGCACCGCGAACGCGAACGGCATCGCCACGCCGACGATGAACATGAACGCCGGCTGAATCAGATCCCACAGGCAGCAGCCTTCCCACTCGACGTGGTCGTTCTGCACGAACAGCCAGTACCAGTCCGGGTGCCACCGCAGCGACGCGAACACGCCGCCGAACAGCAGGGCGATCATGACCACGCCGCGGTAGGCGTCGAGCGACACGAGGCGGGCGGGGGAGTGGTCACGCCAGAATCCCCTTGATGACGCTGCCGTGAACGTCGGTCAGGCGGCGGTCGATGCCGTTGTGGTAGTACGTCAGCTTCTCGTGATCCAACCCGAGCAGGTGAAGGACCGTCGCGTGCAGGTCGTAGATGGTGGCCACGTCTTCGACCGCCTGGTGTCCGAACTCGTCGGTCGCGCCGTAGCTGAACGCCGGCTTCACCCCCGCCCCGGCCAGCCAGACGGTGAACCCCTTCGGGTTGTGGTCTCGCCCGCTCGCCCCCTTCTGGAACGTCGGCATCCGCCCGAACTCCGTCACCCACACCACCAGCGTGTCCTTCAGCAGGCCGGTCCGTTTCAGGTCGGTGAGCAGCGCCGCACACGGGCCGTCGAAGACCGGGGCGTGGATGTCGTACTGCGTCTTCAACGTCTTGTGCCCGTCCCAGTTGCCGACGCCCTCGCCCATCGCGTAGGAGCCGTTGAACAGTTGCACGAACCGCACGTCGCGCTCGAGCAATCGGCGGGCGAGCAGGCAGTTGCGGGCGAACCCGGCCTTCACCTTGTTCGCGTCGCCCGTGCCGTACTCTTCGTGAACGCTCTTGGGTTCCTTGCTCAGGTCGGCCACCTCGCTCGCCTTCAGTTGCATCTTCGCGGCCAGCTCGTGACCGGCGATGCGGGCGGCGAGGTCGGTGTCCGTCGGCCGGGTCTTCTGGTGGTCGTCGTTCAGCAGCTTCAGGAAGTCGCGGGTGGCGTCGTCGGTCTCCTTGCTCATCCTTGTCGGGCGGGTCAGGTGCGGGAGCGGCTTGTCGGCGGTGAACGCCGTGCCCTGGTACACCGCCGGCAGGAAGGCACTGCCCCAGTTGTTCGGCCCGACTTGCGGCACGCCGCGCGGGTCGGGGATGGCCACGAACGCGGGTAGGTCGCGGCACTCGCTGCCGAGGGCGTAGCTCACCCACGCGCCGGAGCTCGGGAAGCCGTCGAGCGTGAACCCGGTACTCATCTGGTTCTCGGCCGGCCCGTGCGTGTTGCTCTTCGCCGTCATCGAGTGGATGAAGCACATCTCGTCGGCCAGTTCCGCCAGCTTCGGGAACAGTTCGGACACCATCTTCCCGCTCTTCCCACGCGGCTTGAACTTCCACACCGGCTGGACGAGGTTGCCGTTCTCGCCCTGGAACGTGACCAGCTTGGCGTTGCCCGGCAGCGGCTGGCCTTCGCGCTTCACCAACTCCGGCTTGAAGTCGAACGTGTCCACATGGCTGACGGCACCGGAGCAGAAGATGGTGAGCACTCGTTTCGCCTTCGGCGCGTGGTGCGGCTTCCTGGGTGACAACGGGTTGTCGGGTTCGGCAGCGCGGGCGAGCAGCGAAGCGAGCGCGACCCCGCCGAGGCCGGTGGCGGCGTGGGCGAACCAATCGCGGCGGGTGGGGGAGAGCATGGTGGGCCTCAATGTCGCCGCCACGCTCCGCGGGGCGGTCTTTGTGTTCCGCCCCGCGGAGCGTCGCGGCGACAATTCTCAATCCACGTACAGGAATTCGTTCGCGTTCAGCAGCGCGCGGCACACCGCCGCGAGGCCGTGGTCGGCGGCCAACTTCACGCCCGCTGACAACTCCTTGTCACTCGGCTCGCGCTGGAACGCCAACCGGAAGGCGAGTCGCACTTGTGCCGGCACGTCCTTCGCGTTCGCCTTCACCCGCTCGGCGAACAACTCGCCCTGTTGCGTCATGAACGGGCTGTTCAGCAGGTTGAGCGCTTGCAACGGCGTGGCGGAGGCGTTCCGCTTGGGGGCGACCTGTCCGGCGTCCGGGCAGTCGAACGCGCCGAACGTGTCGTCGAGCTGCATCCGCGGCTTCTGCTGGTAGATCATGCGGCGGAACTCGGCCGGCCCGAACTGTTTCTTCGGCGAGTACACCTTCACGTAGTTCGTGTTCGGCTCGAACAGGTCGAATCCCGGCCCGCCCGCGGTCAGATCGAGCTTTCCGCTCACCGCCAGCATCGAATCGCGGATCGCCTCGGCTTCCAACCGCCGCGGCGGGTATCGCCACAGCAACCGGCTGCCGGCGTCCGTCTTCAACCCGTCGGCGGTCGCGGCGGACGATTGGCGGTAGGTCGCGGAAGTGACGATCAGCCGGTGGAGGTGCTTCAGCGACCACTTGTTCTGAACCAACTCGCTCGCCAGCCAGTCGAGCAACTCCGGGTGGCTCGGCCGGCCGCCATTGAACCCGAAGTCGCTCGGCGTGGCCACCAGCCCGGTGCCGAAGTGGTGCTGCCACAGGCGGTTCACGACTACGCGGGGCGTCAGCGGGTTGGTCGCGTCGGTCATCCATTTGGCCACGGCCGCGCGCCGCTCGGCGTCAGTCGCCTTGTCCGGAATCACTAACTTCGGCGACACCTCCGCCAAGATCCCAGGGCCGATCACTTCCCGCTTCTCCATCGGGTCGCCGCGATGGAGCCGGTGGACCGTATCGGGTGCGGTCAGCCGGCCGATGTACGCCATGTCCGCTTTCGACAAGCCCGCAAACTCCGCCCGCAACCCAGTCAATTGTTTCGATTGCTTCTCCCACTCCGCCTTCTCCTGCGGACTCAGCCCCGGCGGCGGGCCGGGGATCGCCTCGCCGGTCGCGCGGTCGTCGGATGATGCCACCACCGCCCACGTCGTGCCGTCGGTGCTGATGTCGATGCGGTAGCGGGTCGCCAGCCGGTCAATGAACTTGCCTTCGCGGTCGCGGCCCCACACCACGCGGTCGATCTCCACTGCCTCCGCCAACTCGACCACCAGCCGCCCGCGGCCGACGGTGTTGGAGATCCAACTCCGCCCGTTGCCGTACCGCCCGTCGGTCGCGTACTCCAACTTGTGGATGTCGCTGCCGGGGTAGCTGCCGCCCGATGTGAGCTTCGCCCCCGCGGTGGCCAGTGCCACGTTCTTCGGCGTCGGCCCGCTGGTGAACACCTCGAACTCGTCGATGCACGGCTCCGCACTGCTCGTTTCGGTGATGACTATCCGCACGAACTTCGCCTTCACCGGCGCGAACCGCTCGACGTTCCACCGCGGGTTGACGGGCGTGCGGCGTACCGTCACCGCGGCGGGATCGGCGAGCGGCTCCAGCTTCGCGATCGTCGCTTCGGCGGTGGCGATGTTCGCTTGCAGTCCTTCGATTCGCTTCGCCCGATCCGTTATGTTCCCCTGCTTCAGTTCGCGCTCGCCGTGCTGCACCCCCGCGAACGCGGCCTTCAAGCGGTAGTAATCGAGTTGGTGAATCGGGTCGAACTTGTGGGCGTGACAGCGGGCACACCCGACCGTCAGCCCGAGGAACGCCGAGCCGACCGTGCCGACGATGTCGTGCAGTTCGTCCGCCCGCTGATTGGCCGTTAGCACCGGGTCGGGGCTTTTCACCGCGTCGAACGCCCCGGCAACCAGGAAGCCGGTCGCGGCGTCGGCCTTCATCGTGTCGCCGGCGAGTTGCGCGAACACGAACTGATCGTAGGGCAGGTCGTCGTTCAGGGCGCGAATCACCCAGTCACGGTAGTGCCAGGCGGTCGCCCGCACGGTGTTCGTCTCGAACCCGTTGCTGTCGGCGAACCGCACCACGTCCAGCCAGTGCCGCGCCCACCGCTCGCCGTACTGCGGCGAGGCGAGATAGGTGTCCACCAGCTTCGCGTAGGCATCCGGTGAAGTGTCCTTTGTAAACGCCTCCACCTCTTCGGGCGTCGGCGGCAAGCCGAGGAGATCGAACTTCAGCCGCCGAATGAGCGTCCGCTTGTCGGCCGGCGCGGACGGCGACAATCCTTCCTTCTCCAACCGGGCGAAGATGAAGCCGTCGATGGGGTGCTGACTTGGAACTTGGAACTTGGAACCTGGAACCGCCGGTCGTTTGACCGGAGCCAACGCCCACCAGTCGCGGCCTGCCCGTGTTTTGGACGTGAACGTCAGTGGGTCAATCGGGTCGGTGCCCCACTTCGCCCCGGCTTCGATCCACGCTTTCAACACGGCCTGCTCGTCCGCGGCGAGCGGCTTCTTCGGCGGCATCTCGCCGGCGGCCACCCGCTTCCACACCTCGCTCTCGTCCGGCTTCCCGGCCACGAGGCCCGGCTCGCGGCTCTTCCCGCCCGCCTTCGCCGTCTTCTCGCGGCTCAGGTCGAGCTTTCCTTTCGCTTCGCTGCCGGTGTGACAGTCGAGGCAACTCCCCAGGATAGGCGCGACGGTGCGGTCGAAGTCTGGAGGTGCAGCCAAGACGGTCACAGGCAGCAAGAGCAAGGCGAAGAGCGGACGCACCATCGGGCACCGGCGGGGAGAGAAGCCGAGCGGGGGAAAAGAGTGTACCACACCCGCCCGCACGCGATAGCCTGAAGTCACCCGATGTCGGCGTGCTGTACGGCACCCAGGGTTCACACCCTTGGGGATTTGGTGTGGGCCCCGCGGGGGGTGTAGGGATAAAAAAAACCAAGGGGGGGCAGCCCAAAGACCAAGGTGGAAAACCAGGGGGCACAAACCCGTGGGAGCCCCC
>JANNQE010000133.1:0-2110 GCA_031441625.1 Planctomycetia bacterium | reverse complement strand
TAGCCCGAAGCGCGAGCGAGGGGCCAGCCGCCGTAAGGAGCAAACGGAGACCTCGCACCCCAGTTGCTGGCTCGCCCCTCGCTCGCGCTTCGGGCTAACAAACGGGAGCCACCCATGAGGCTGTCCCCCCGCGGGCGGGTGCTGCCGGGGTTCGGCCTGGGGCTGGGCACCAGCCTGCTCTACCTGTCGCTGCTCGTGCTGCTGCCGCTGGCCGCGTGCGTGCTGAAGGCGACGGAACTGAGCTTCGACGAGTTCCGCGCCGCTGTGTGGAATGATCGCACCGTCGCCGCTTATCAGCTCACGTTCGGCGCGAGTCTGCAAGCCGCGCTCATCAACGTGCCACTCGGACTGATCGTCGCCTGGACGCTCGTCCGCTATCAGTTCCCCGGCAAGCGGGTCATCGAAGCGCTCGTGGACGTGCCGTTCGCGTTGCCCACCGCGGTGGCCGGTCTGGTGTACGGCAGCCTGTACGTGGAGAACGGCTGGCTCGGTCAGTTCCTCTGCCCGCTCGGATTCAAAGGGGCGTACTCGACCACCGGCATCGTGCTGGTGCTGGTGTTCACCGGCTTCCCGTTCGTCGTGCGGACGGTGCAGCCGGTGCTCGAAGACGCGGACGCGGAGTTGGAACAGGCCGCCGCCACGCTGGGCGCGAGCAAGTGGCAGACCTTCCGCCGCGTACTGTTGCCGATGCTCGTGCCGCCCACGCTCACCGGGTTCACGCTCGCCTTCGCCCGCGCCATCGGCGAGTACGGCTCCGTCATCTTTATCAGCAGCAACATTCGCGGGCAGACGGAGATTGCCCCGGTACTGATCGTGTCGCGGCTGGAGGAGTTCGCGTACCGGGAAGCGGCGGCGGTGGCGGTGCTGCTGCTGGCGGTGTCGTTCCTGCTGCTCGGCGTGGTGAACCTGTTGGAGCGGTGGAGCCAACCGGGGTCGGCTCCAGTGTTCATCCGCACCCCGCTGCACGCCATCGGGAGTGGGCTGGAAGCGGCGAGCGCGTGGGCGGCCGGGCAAGGGGTGGTGAAGTTGCTGGGCCGAGTGTTCGCCCCGGTCGGGTGGTTCGTCATCCGTCATTTGAAGTGGCTGATGACTGGCACGACGGTGCTGATCCTCGGCGTGCTGGTGGCCATCCCGCTGGCCAACGTGTTCGCGCAGGCGTTCAGCAAAGGCCCGCTGGCGTACTTCGAGTTCCTGTTCAACGACCCGGACACGCGGCACGCGGTGTTCCTCACGGCCATCGTCGCCCCGCTCGCGGTCGCCATGAATACCCTGTTCGGCATCGCCGCCGCGTACACCATCGCCCGCTTCCGCTTCCCCGGCCGCACGCTGCTGACCACGCTGATCGACCTGCCGTTCAGCGTGTCGCCGGTCGTCGCGGGGCTGGTGCTGGTGCTCGTGTTCGGCGGGCAATCCCCGCTCGGAGTGTGGCTGCGGGAGCACGGGTATCAGGTGATCTTCAGCCCGCCGGGGCTGGTGCTGGCGACCGCTTTCGTGACGTTCCCGTTCGTGGCGCGGGAGCTGCTGCCGGTGCTGGAAGCCAACGGACCCGACGAGGAGTTGGCCGCGCGCAGCCTGGGGGCGAACGCCTGGCAGATGTTCTGGCGGGTGACGCTGCCGAACATCAAGTGGGGACTGCTGTACGGGGTGATTTTGTGCAACGCCCGCGCGATGGGCGAGTTCGGCGCGATCTACGTGGTGAGCGGGCGCATCGGCGGGCAGACCGACACCATGCCGCTGCGGGTCGAGAAGCTGTTCCAGGAGTACAACCAGCCGGCCGCGTTCGCGGTGGCGAGCGTGCTCACGCTGCTGGCGCTGGTCACGCTCGGGGCGAAGGCGGCACTGGAAAAGAAGGTGATTGCGGAACGCGGGAAATCGTAGCCGCCCGCCGGAGGCGAGCGGAGGGTAGACGCCGGCCCCTTCGGGGCGGCGGGGTGGGTGCCGGGATACCCAGGGCTTCCGCCCTGGGCTACGAACGGCGGTCCCTTCGGGACGCAGGGCGGGCGAGACCCACGCCGCTAAGCGGCCGTCGTATTTAGCCCTGGGCGGAAGCCCTGGGAAGGCGAAACAACAGCCCCACCGCCCCGAAGGGGCCGGCGTCGTGGCATAGGAG
>JANNQE010000132.1:0-4190 GCA_031441625.1 Planctomycetia bacterium | reverse complement strand
CCCACCCCGTCGAGCCGCCTGAGCACGGCGGACGGCACGCCGGGGGTGGCCGCCAACCGGCGGACGGAGCCGGCCCAGTTGGGGCGGTTCGTGCGGGGCGAGCTGGACTGGATCGTGATGAAGGCCCTGAGCAAGGAGCGGGACCGCCGTTACGACTCGGCCGGCGGGTTCGCCACCGACGTCGAACACTTCCTCAACCACGAGCCGGTGCAGGCCGGGCCGACGAGTGCGGCCTACCGGGCGCGGAAGTTCATCCGCCGCAACCGAGCGGGCGTGACCGCCGCCGGGCTGGTCGTGACCGCCCTCGTCGCCGGCGTGGTCGGGACCACGTGGGGGCTGGTTCGGGAGGCGACCGAGCGGGCGCGGGCGGAGCAGGCGACGGTCCGTGCGGAACGGTCGTCCGACCAGGCCTTCCGGGCGCTCGACACGCTCACCGGGGACGCGCTCGAGGGGCTGCTCGGCCGTCAGACGGCGTGGGGCGATCGCGAACGACAGTTCCTCGGCCGGGTGAGGGAGCAGCTCGCGCACCTGGCCGAGACCGAAGGGGACACGCCCGCGGTCCGCCGGCTGCGGGCGTCGGTCCGGCTCCGCCTCGGCTCGGTCCAGGCGTTGTTGGGAGACGCCGGGGCGGCCGAGGCCGACTACCGGACCGCGGCCGCCGAGTTCGACCGGCTCGGCGAACCGCCCGACCGGGCGAACGCGGCCGTGGCTCGCCGACGGCTCGCGGGGTCGTTGGGGTTGGCCGGGCGGCAGGCCGAGTCGGAGGCCGCGTACCGCGAGGCGGCCGCCGAGTTCGACCGGTTGGCGGCCGAGTTCCCGGCGGACGCGGACTATCGGTTCCAGAGTGCCCTCATTCAGAACAACATCGGGTACGTCCGCTTCAAGGCCGGCGACTTCCCGGAAGCCGAAGCGAAGTGTCGGTCCGCCGCGAACCTCCAGCGCGAGTTGGCGGCGGCGAACCCGCAGGATCCGCGGTACCCGGCCGAGCAGGCCCGGGCTTTGCACAACGTCTTCAGCGTCCTGCGGCGGACCAACCGGGCGGGCGAGGCGGAGCGGACGATCAACGAGAGCGTCACCCTACTTCGGGCGGCGGTCGCGGCCCGCCGCGACCCTGAGTTCACGCTCTCTCTTGGCAAAGCGCTCATGAGCCGGGCCGCGATCCTGAACGACCGTGGGGAGCTGGCCCTTGCCGCCTCGGCCCAACGGGAAGCCGTGACGCTCCACGCCGCGCTCGCGGCCGACTACCCGGTGGTGCCCGACTACCGCCACGAGTTGGCCAAAGCCCAGTTCAACCTGGGCGTGGTCCTCATGCATACGGACCGGTACGATGAGGCGATCGCGGCGTTCCGGGACGCGCTCGCCACGAACCAGCGGTTGGCCGACGACTTCCCCCGGGTGACCGACTACCGGTATCACCTCGCCCTGAACCGGCAGTACCTCGGGGGCCTTCTGATCGACCCCAGCCGTGGGTTGAAGGGCGGTGCCGCACTGACCGAGGCGGCCCTCGCACATGAGGTGCTGATCCCCGCGCTGCCGGTGTGGGAGAAGTTGCACGCCGACGTGCCCGCGTCGCCGACCAACCAGGTGGGCCTGGTCTGGACCCTCGTCCACTTGGGTCGAATCGCCGACATCCGGAAGGATTTCCAACAGGCTCGCACCTACCTGGAACGAGCCGAAGGGTACCGCGCCACCGCCCCCGGACTGATGGCCAAGGATCCCAACGGCCCGGGTGCCGTCAAATTCCTCGCATTGTTCCTGGCGAAGACCCTCTTGAACCTCGGGGATCACGCCGCCAGCGCCATCCGGGCGGACGAACTCGCTCGAGTCGAGAGGCCCGACGGGGCGGACAACGCCTTCAACGCCGGCTGCTACCTGGCCCGCTGCTCGGGACTCGCGGCCCGAGATCTCACCTTACCGGCGGACCGGCGGAAGGCTCGAGCCGACGAGTACGCGGCGCGGGCCGTCGCCCACTTGAAGACGGCCGCCACCCGGGGGTTTGAAAACAGGAAAGCCTTCCGCGAGGATGCCGATCTGACCCCGCTCCACGGCCGCGACGACTACAAGCAACTGCTGCGTGAACTGGAGGAGAAATTCCCACCCAAGTGATGGCCGCTCTTCCGCCGCGGGAGAAGAAGTGACCGACCGCTGCGGACAACCTGTTCGTTATGCCCTCTCGCCGTGAGGCTTCACCCAGGCGTCGGGCAGCAGATCACTCGCATCCGCCCCAGATGGACGGCCGGCGAACCGGTCGAGCACGTCGCGGAGATACGACCACGGGTT
Organism: Planctomycetia bacterium; assembly: GCA_031441625.1. GTDB lineage: Bacteria > Planctomycetota > Planctomycetia > Gemmatales > Gemmataceae > JALHQU01. The sequence goes on along the minus strand of JANNQE010000132.1, from coordinate 1,910 downwards.
CAGGCCTCAACTTCCCCCACTTCTCGATCGGTCCAGGCTGGCTGTAATCGCGATCATGATCTGGAGTTGCGACCACCCACGCCACAGGGTCATCCAGCCGGGCATGCCGTCGCTCGGACGGTTCTGGTGGCCACCGAGTCGAGCCAGCGCCAGAAGGAACTCGGCCACCGTCCACGCCGTTCCACCGGGGCCGCCGTTCCGCCACCCGTTCAGCACCGCGACCCACGCCGCCGGCACCCAATCCGTCGCCGGCCGTTGGGCCGCCGTCGGTTCCCGCCCGGCGTCCCGGAGCCCGAGGAGGAACACCGCCACGACCGCCAACAGGCCGACCGCCGGTTCCAACCGCTCCCGGGTGGTCAACTGGAGGCTCTCGACCCCCATTCCGGACTTCCACGCCTTGTGAAACTCCTCGATCACCGGCCGCCGCGTGGACCAGTCCACCCGCTGCCAGGCGTCGGCCACGGACACCACCGGCACGTTCGTCACCAACAGCCATTCGACCGGCTCCACCCCGGCCGGCGGCTCGGCTTCCCACACCCGGACCACCCACACGTCCAGGGGAACCCGGCGTTCACGCCCGAGGGTCTGCCGGGGAGGGGGCAAGGTGACCGGTCGCCACGCCACCCGCAGCGCGGCCGCTCGGGGTGGTTGACCCGGACGCGCCGCCAGCCGCACCTCGCGCGGCGGTCCGGACGCCGCCCACCCGCGGGCCGCCGCGTGCCGCCGGGAGTCGGCCGGGCCGTCCCCGAGGTCCGCCGCCACGGTCCGGTCGTGCCGGGACCGGATCACGGACCACCCGCCGGCGACCTCGGCCCAGTCGAACCACTCGCGGACATCGCCCGCCCGGTCGGCGATGTGGACGAACCGCTTGCCGTTCGGGGCCAAGGGCACGGCCGCGGCCGCGTCCCGCCAGAGGCGGCCGGCCGGCCCCGGGCGGGTCCGCCGTGCGGACTTGGGCGGGGGGACATGCAGCACCTGGTGGGCCAGCCCGAGCACCCGTCCGTCGGAGGTCACGGCCAGAGACGTGTGGGCCACGAACCCTCGGCCGTTGCCGTCGCCGATCGGCCCGAGACCGTCCACCCGCAGGCCGGAGAAGTCCAGCAACGTGTCGTCGTGCAGGACCAGGATGTCCGCGTCGGTCGCCTCGGCCATCCGCCGGTGGGTGAGCTGGCAGTGGGTGTGGAGGACCGCCGCGTGGGTCACGTCGGGGGCGGCCAACAGGCGGTACAGGGCGTCGAGTTGGTACGGGTCGGGCAACTTCTGGGGGAGCGTGCCGGCCGGTCGGGTGAGGATCTGGTCGGCGACCCGGACCAGACGGGTCACCCGACGAGCGTCGGTCAGCGGGGCCTCGCCGAAGTGCAGGCGACCGAACGAGCCATCCGCCGCCTCGGGGAATCGCATGGGCTCCTCCCGGCGATCAGTCATCTGGATGACGACTGTTATCGCCGAGGGCCGCGTCATCGGGAAGTGGGGGAAGTTGAGGGTTCAGGCGATGCCGAGTCGCGCTGGCGCAGAGGCTCAGCAGGACCGAGGCGGTCTTCAGGCCGCCGTCACCGCCGACGTGCAGCCAGTTGGCGCGGCCTACGGCCAGCGGACGGATGGCGCGTTCGGCCGCCCCATTGTCGAGGGCGAACCGCGCGTCGTCGAGGTATCGAACCAGAGTCGCCCACTGGTTCCGCGCGTACGCGACGGCCTGCCCGAACAGGCTCTTCGGCGTCGCCGAACGATGTTGCACGTCGAGCCAGTCGGAGAACTGTGCGAGGATCGGCCCGGCCCGCGTTCGTCGCACCCGCACCACGTCGGCGTCGGTGAACGTGCCGCCGGGCTTGGCACGTTCGTCCCGGATCTGGCGTTCGACGGCGTACAGGGTGCGGATGAAGGCCAGGGCCTCGACCGCCCGCGGATCGGTC
>JANNQE010000131.1:0-1531 GCA_031441625.1 Planctomycetia bacterium | reverse complement strand
TCCAGTCCGGACGCCTGGGGGGGTGAGATCTTGAGCGTCCCCAGCAGTTCCGCGAAGCGACTTCGCCCCGCCTGCGTCCAGCGGCGAATCTCCGCGAGCACGCTCACGAGCGTGACCGTCGGCAAGTACAGTCGAAGGGATCCCAGGACACGGGTCCGGATCGTTTGCCGACGGGCCCCGACGAGCGTCTTGTTGGTGCGGCCCGTCTTGCGGGCTTGGGCCGGCGAACGGAGCGTTCGCTCGGCTTCGTTGTTCGTCGCCCCAACGGTCTGGGGCACCCCGTTGGGTCGCTCCACCGGTGTGGCCATCACGACCGTGAACAACTCGTCGGCCAGCATCAGCCGCAGGACTTCGTTGGCCAGCAGGCGGTCATCGTTGGCCGGGCCTTCCGCCGCCGGCCGGTTCGCCATCCACGTCGGGCCACACAACGCGAGGATCTGGTCGTCCAGCCCGATGACTTTTCGGAGTCGCCCGGCCTCGCCGAGTCGCCCGTCCCGCGGCACGCGACAGGCCGCCCGGTCGATCGCCAGCCACCGATCAGCGACCCGGCGGTACTCCACGTGGTTCGGATCGTGCGGCGTCACCTTGATGGCCTTCCGGAGCAGATGCGCCCAGCACTTTTGTGCCGCCGTGAAGTGGGCGTCGACCGCCGCGTCGTCGCTGATCACAATGCCGGCGAACGTGGCCGGGTCGAGAATCGGCGTCAAGGTGTCGGCGTCCTTGTGGACGCCGAAGGAGACCACGCGGGCCTGCTCCGCGAGAAAGGCCCACACGCTGTTCAGACGCCAACGCGTCTCGTCGGCATGCACCACCGCCGCGTTCGCCAGCAGGGGGCAGAGGATCTCGAAGTCGTTCTCCCAGTGACGCGACAACTGATGGAGCAACGCATCGGCCTGCGACTGACTCAGCGTCAGGTTCTGGGAACAGTTGAGCAGGAGACAGGCTTTGTCGAAGGAGAGGCCGACGACATGGACGAGGGAGGCCATCGTCACGACGATCTCCAGGCCGAACTCGCTCCGGCCCAGCACGTCGGGGATTCGTCCGTATCGGTTGTTCGGGCCGCGACAGATGCGGTAGGCGATGAGGACGGCCCGGCCGTGTTCCAGCCGCCAGACGGGCCGGGTGTGCGACAGGTGACAGTCGCTTTTCGCCAGACCTTCGGGAACCACGTCCTCCGTGCGTTCCGCCTGGGCGATCTCGTCGGCGGTGACGAACCGACCGCGCCGGCCCTCGCGTGGCGCCGGGCGTCGTTTCGGACCGCGGGCGTTCTGTCGCGTCTCTTCGGCCCGGAGTGAAAACGGCTCGTCGACTTTGGGGGTCGCGGAGCCGACCCGGTCCTTCTCCAGGTCCACGATCCGCTGCCTCGCCGATTGCAACTCACGCTGGGAGGCCACAAACAAATCGACGAGCCGATCCGGCGTGAGCCGTCCGGCCCGAAGATCGTCCTTGAGTTGCTCGGCGGCATCCATGTCGAATCAATAACCGATCCGGCCGAACGCGAGAAGATCGGCTTCAGAGATTGGACAGCTAC
>JANNQE010000130.1:0-2301 GCA_031441625.1 Planctomycetia bacterium | reverse complement strand
GAGAAGACGACGAGTTTGTGATCGCCCACCAACAGTTCCGGCACCAGTTCCGCGAACTCGTCCAGCTTCGGCGAGTGGTGCGTGGTCTTGTCGAACAGGAACGTGCTGTCGCAGATGAGCCGCAGGTTGGCGAGGCACGCCAGGATGCGCTTGCGGTCGGCGTCCGTCAGGTGCGCTTTGCCGAGCGTACGGGCCAGTGTGGTGCGCTGCTCCTCGTAGGGCACCCGCTGCTCGTCGCTCAGTTCCACGTACACGGTGTTGTCGGTACGGCCGGGCAGTTGCGTGAGCACCTCCGCCCGCGTGCGGCGGAGGAAGATGGGTTCGAGCCGCTCGCGGATTTTGTCGAGGTTGCGGTAGCCGGTCAGGTTGCCTTTCTCGTCGACCACGCGGTGGTCTTGCAGGAACTGGAACACCGGGCCGAACCGCCGCTCGTCCACGAACTGCACGATGCTGTAAAGCTCTTCGAGCTTGTTCTCCAGCGGCGTGCCGGTGAGCACGATGGCGTACCGGCTGACCAGTTTCTTCACCGCCTGGCTGGTCTTGCTCGCCCAGTTCTTGATCCGCTGGGCTTCGTCGAGCACGATCACGTCCGGCTTCCACGCATTGATGGCGTCGCGGTCGCGCACCACCTGCTCGTAGTTCACGAGGCGAAAAAACGTCGCCCCGCTGTACTGGTCCTTGCGGTCGTCCGGCCCGCCCTCGATCACCTGCACCGCCCGCTTGGTGAACCGCTTGACCTCCCCTTCCCACTGGTACTTGACGCTCGACGGGGCCACCACCAGCACCCGTGAAATGCCCCGCTCGCGGGCCAACAGTTCCACCGCCGCGAGCGCCTGGAGCGTCTTCCCCAGCCCCATGTCGTCGCCGAGAATCGCCCGCCCGCGGCAGGCGAGGAACACCGCCCCGCGGAGCTGGTAGTCGTACAGCGGCACGCTCAGCAGGCCGGCGTCGAACGTGCCGGCGTCGATCTGCGCCAGCCACTCCTCTTCTTTTCGCTGCAAATCCAGGCGTTCGAGTTCGCGGCGGAGGAAGTCGCGGGCGTCGGATCGCACGACGATCTCTTCCGGTACCCGTTCCACGTCGGCGAGGAAGTCCTCGTGCTTGCCGCGACCGGACCACAGCCCGCGGTCGTCGAAGTACCGCTTGGCGAAGTCGCCGAGTTTGTCGGTGTGACGCGGGGGGAGCATCACGCCGAGTTTCAGTGCCTCGCCGTATTGCAGGTAGATTTCGGGGCGGGTGACGGCGGCCTTCTTCTTCTGGACGTGGGCCGGGTTGTCTTCTTTCAGATCCTCCAGCACGGCTTCGATGTGCTTGCAGGTGCCGAGGGTGTTGGCGCGAAAGTCGGGACAGGTGCAGGTGTTGTCGCCGGTGTCGAACCCGCGAACCGCAACGGTGTACTCGCCCCCGCTGACAGGATTCGTCACGCGGAAGTCCGAGAACACGCGGTTCTTGCCGACGTTCTCGATGCGGTAGTTGTCCGCCTTCGCCCGCTGCCGGCGGATCTCGATCTGCTCGTCGCGGAGCATGGCAACCAATCTGAAGGGAAAAGGAACCCGCCCCGCCCGGTGGGAACTTGCTATCCGTAGGCATGGCTCCCCCATGGCGCACCTGTGTGGCAGGGGGGAGACGGTTTGCGTGTGGCACCGCACTTCACCCGCGGCGTAACGCCGCAGTCAACGCTACCTCAATCCGGGCGGGACGGGTGAAGGGATTGTACCTGGTCCGTCACCCGGCGGCTCACGCCGCTCGGCTCGCCGTCTCGATCACATCACGTACCGTCGCTTCGCCGCGGCTTCGGCCGCGCAGTTCGCACACGTGCCGTTCACCACCAGGTCGTACCCATCGATGTGGAACCCGTGGGCGGCGGCCACCGCCTTCACCGCGTCCGTCAGCCCCTCGTGCGTGAACTCGGTCATACTCTTGCACTCCCGGCACACCAGGTGTTCGTGCCACGGGTAGCCGTAGTCGTGGTCGTACACGGTGCGCTGGCCGATCTCGATGCGGCGGAGCAGGCCGGCGTCCACCAGTTTGCCGAGGGTGCGGTACACCGTCGCCCGGCTGACCCGCTTCTTGCCGGCCTTCAGGTCGGCGAGCAGTTCGTCCGTGTCGAAGTGGGTGTGGCGGGCGAAGATGTGCGCCACCAACTCCCGCTGCTGGTCGGTGTACCGCTGCGGGCGTGGGCGGCTGGCGAGGAACTCGCGGAATCGCTCCTCGGGCGTCTGCGAGACGGCGACGGCGGGCAGGGGCACGGGCGAACTCCGGGAGCGCGGGCGTCCCGCCCGCAGTCGGAAGAGCGGGCGG
>JANNQE010000129.1:0-2560 GCA_031441625.1 Planctomycetia bacterium | reverse complement strand
AATCTGCTGGCCAAGGGCTACGCCGCCGACGGACGAACCGAAACTCGCTATGACCACATCCTGATGAGGCCGTCGGGCGCGCTGAATACCTCGGCGGAAGACATGAGCCACTACCTTCGGATGATGATCAACCGGGGCCGGCTCGACGAGGGGCAGCTGTTCCGCCCAGAAGCCATCGAGAGAATGGAGCGGCCGACGACGACGCTGGCCGCGCGAGCCGGTCACGACTTCGGCTACGGGCTGGGGAACGAGGCGTCCATCGTAGCCGGACACGTGTTCCACGGCCACGGCGGCAGCACGTCGGCCGGGTTCATCTCGACCTACGCCTACTCACCTGACCTCAGCGTCGGGTACTTCGTGTCGACCAACAAGATCAACGGCAAGCTGCCGGCCATTGCCCTGCGCATCGTGGAGTTCTTGGCCGCCGGCCGGGCTGCCGCCAAGGCCGCTCCGATCACCCTGGACCGCGCCCAACTCGAGCGGGTGGCCGGATACTATCAACTGGCGATTCCGCGCAACCAGATGATGAACTTCCTGTATCGATTCGCGTGGCTCTGGCGGGTGTGGGAGGAAGACGGTCGGTTGTTCAGAAAGGCCCTGCTAGGCAGGGAGAAGACCGAGCTGATTCCCGTCAGCGAGGACAGCTACCGCGCCGAGGATCAGCCCGTCGCGACGCTGTTTCTGGTGACCGACGAGCAGGGTGCCACCTATTTGCAGAGTGGCTTCGAAGGCCAGATGCGAAAAATATCCGCGCTGACCGCCTGGATTCAGCCGGTAGCCGCGGGCCTGGCGTTGTTGCTCATGCTCACCTCACTTCCGGTCGGTCTTGCCTGGCTGGTCGCGCGACTGTTCGGCAAGTGGAACACGGTACCTGGCGGTCAGATCTTGCCTCAATTCCTCGCGTCGGTCAGCCTGATCGGAGCGTTCGTCCTGACGGCGGCCAATCTCGAGGTCATCGACGACCTGGTGCGCGTCTCGGTTGCCAGCCTGTCTCTCTTTCTGGGCACGCTCGCCTTCGGGCTGCTGAGCGGGTACTTGGCCTTTCGATTGGTTCGCCCGAAACCGACGCAGGCAGGCCCGGTGCTGCGCCACTGGTCCCGGATGGTCTCGATCGCCTGTATCGGCACCGCGGGCTTTCTGATGAGCGAAGGTGTCATCGCGCTGAGGCTGTGGGCTGACTGAGGCGGAGCCGAGTTTCGCCGCGGCGGCCTCGTGATCGCGGTGTCGGGCGGCACCTCAGCGAGGCGCTGATTCCGGCGTTCACGCCCGCGACACTCGCGGGCCCCTACAAGCGACTTCAGTTCCAGCTGACGCTACCCAACGATCTGTCCGAGTTGGCGAACGCCCAGTTCTCGAACCGCGTGCTCGAGGCCGGTTTCATCAAGACGATGAGCATGATCGCGACCTCCGGCTACCTGGGCGGCACGGCGGTCAACTTGTCGACGCCCGACTTCACCAGCGCGGGGTACAATGCCACCTGGGCACCCTCGACGGCGCTCGATTGGAGCCTGTCCGGTGTCGGCGGCGGTCAGGCGTCGTCCTGCACCAATGGGGGGCGGTTCGTCATCGGACAGCGCAGGGGGACCGCGTAGCCAGTCGGCGAGATGGGAGCGGCTCCCGGCGGCGAGCGTCGTCGGGGGCCGCTGGCGCGTCGGTCGTGAGTCGCTTGAGGGGGTCTCGGAGCCGGGACGGATCGGCCGGCTTGCCAGCGAACGTCACATTGAACAGGTACTTGCCCTGAAGGACGACCCACATCGCTCCGTCCTCCTCCCCACCCAGGGCACCTCCTTCAGCTTCATCCCTCTTATCCCTAAAACCCCGCTGATTGCAAAATGGAGTTATTAGATCAATATTGCATCTCATTATGGACTCACTACGGCGATTTCTCCAGCCTGCCGCCGGCAGCTTTTTTCTGCTGGGGCCCCGCGGCACCGGCAAAACGACGTGGGTACGCCAGCAGTTTCCCGACGCGCTAACCGTCAACCTGCTGCAGCCCGAGACCTTTCGCGAGCTGGCCGCCCGCCCGGAACGGTTGGGCGAGTTAGTACTCGGCAATCGCGACAACCGCGACGTCGTTATCCATGAAGTCCAACGCGCGCCCGAATTGCTTCATGTCGTGCACGACCTGCTCGAACGGCCGGACCCACCCCGCTTTGTTCTCACCGGCTCAAGCGCCCGTAAACTCCGGGGCGACGGCGTGAATCTGTTGGCCGGTCGCGCCGCCATGCGCACCATGCATCCGTTCATGGCGGCGGAGCTGCCGACCTTCGACCTGGATCAACGGCTGCGCACCGGACTCATTCCGTTGATCGTCGCCGCCGCCGACCCGGCCGACACCCTGGCCGCCTACGGGGCGGCGTACGTGGAGCAAGAGGTCCGCGCCGAGGGATTGGTGCGACACATCGGTGATTTCGCGCGATTCCTCGAGGTCGTCAGTTTCTCGCACGGCAGCGTGCTCACGGTCAGCAACGTGGCCCGGGAAACGGCCGTGAGCCGAAAAGCAGTCGAGGGCTATCTCGACGTGCTGGAAGACCTGCTGGTCGCGTTTCGACTGCCCGTG
>JANNQE010000128.1:0-1608 GCA_031441625.1 Planctomycetia bacterium | reverse complement strand
GGTCCACTGGTGCCACAGTCTCCCTACCGCCGGTACGTCCCGGCCGTAGGGGGTTCGGATGCGCACCGTGGACGACTTCGCTGACATCCGCCGGTTGCACCGCGACGGCCTGAGCGCCCGCCAGATCGCCCGCCGACTGGGCGTCGGCCGCGACACCATTCGCAAGGCCCTGAACCACCCGGAGCCGCCCCCGTACACTCGCTCCGCCCCGCGGGCGGCTCCCGCCTTCGACCCCATCCGCCCGCTCGTCGACGCCATCCTGACGGCCGACGAGACCGCCCCACGCAAGCAGCGGCACACGGCCTCCCAGATCGACCGCCGGCTGGTCGCCGAGTACGGGTACACCGGCAGCTACGGCCCCATCCAGCGGTACCTGAAGGAGCGGCGGCTGGACCGCCGCGACACGTTCGTCCCCTCGACCACCGCCCCGGCCACCGGTGCGAGGCCGACTTCGGGCACATCCATGTGGACTTCCCCGACGGCCGTCGCCTGGTGCCCGTGCTGGTGATGACGTGGAGCTCCTCGAACGCCCCGTTCGCCCTGGCCCTGCCGACCGAACGGACCGAGGCCATCCTGCACGGCATGACCGAGGCGTTCGCCTTCTTCGGCGGGGTGCCCCGCGAGGTGTGGTGGGACAACCCGACGACGGTGGCCATTCACATCGGCCGCGGTCGGGACCGCACCCTGCACCCGCGATACGCGGCCCTCGCGTCGCACTTCACGTTCACGCCCACGTTCTGTCTGCCGGCCACCCCGCGGGAGAAGCCGCGCGTCGAGAACCGGGTGAAGGACCTGCAACGGATGTGGGCCACCCCGGTGCCGCGGGTGAACGACCTGGCCGAGTTGAACGCCCACCTGCGACGGTGCAGTGTCACCGCCCGCGACCGCACCTGCGGATCGAACGCCGAGACGGTGGGCACCCGCTTCGCCCGCGACCTGGCCGCGGCGTTGCCGGTGCCGACGCGACCGTTCGAGGCGTGCGTGATCCAACCCGGCAGTGTGGACAAGTACCAGACGGCGGCGTTCGACGGCAACCGGTACAGCGTGCCGCGACGCTGGGCGTTCCGGGCGGTGACGGTCAAGGGGTACGTCGACCGCGTCGAGGTCGTCGCCGACCACCGCGTCGTGGCCACCCACGTGCGCACCTACGCCACCGGCGAGCGGGTGCTCGACCCCCTGCATTTCCTGGCCATTCTGGACCGCCGCCCGGCCACCCTCGACCACGCCCCGGTGTACCGCGACTGGGTGTTGCCACCCGCGTTCGCCGACCTCCGCCGCGATCTGGAGACGCGACTCGGGGTGCGGGCCGGGGGTGCGGCAGTACATGTCCTTTCCCTCGCTCTGGTCGCATTTTGGGCGGAATCTTGCCGAAATGCCGTCCGAGTGGGCGATCCGTTTGTCACCGGGATTGTGGCAACACCCCGGCACCGATTGTGCCGACTGTTCCCGATGAATGATCCCGCCTCGTCCTTCTCCGGACATTTCTCGGACCCCGCCTCGACCCCGCCCGTCGTCCGCCCAGGTACCATCGGCCTCTCCATCGAGAGCCACCGCCTGTGGATCCGCCACACTGGTTCTACCGCCACGAGACGGACTGGCTCGCCCTCG
>JANNQE010000127.1:0-2816 GCA_031441625.1 Planctomycetia bacterium | reverse complement strand
GCGCGGGCGTCCCGCCCGCAGTCCGAAATCGGGCGGGACGCCCGCGCACCCGGCTACACGCCCCGGCGGAGCGGGGCGATTCGGGTGGCGGTGGCGGCGGCGTGGGCCGGGTGTTCCACCCGCCCGAACGTCACCAGGGCGATGTCGTCCGACTGGGGTGCGCCGTTGGCGTGCTTCTTGACGGCCGCCGCCAGCCGCTCGCCGATCACCCGCGGGCGGGGGTTCGCCATCAACTCCGGGTCGGCCGCCACCGCGTATACGCCGTCCATCTCGAACAGCACCCCTTCCGGGCTGGCCGCGTCGATCACCCCGTCGGTGAACACGGCGATGGTCTCGTTCGGGCCGATGCCGACCGTCACCATGTGATACTCGAACCCCTCCGACAGGCCGAGGGGCATCCCGCCCAGGTCGTCCTCGATGGACTGCGTGAACACCTTCGCCTTCGGGCAGAACCGCAGGGGGGTGTAGTGGCCGCCGTTCACCAGGGTGAAGGTGTGGGCCACCGGGTCGAGGATCATGGCCGCCAGGGTGACGAAGCGGTCGCCGATGCCCCCGCGGCACAGTTGGTCGTTGAGCATGGAGACGGCGCGGTCCGGCCGCGGCTCGGTGAGCAGGCAGAACCGCACCTCGGCGCTCAGCTTGGCCATCAGCATGGCCGCCGGCACGCCCTTCCCGGCCACGTCGCCGAGCACCACCGCCAGCCGCCCGCCGGGCAGGTGGATGTAGTCGTAGTAGTCCCCGCCGATGGTCTGGGCGGCGCTGTAGAAGCCGAAGAACTCGTACCCCGGCACGTCCGGGGCCTTGCGGGGCAGGAAGTCCAGTTGCACCTGCCTGGCCAGTTCGATCTCCCGCTGCACCTTCTCCCGCGTCACCAGGTTGGCCACCAGTTGCGACTTCTCCACCGCCACGCTGGCCAGGTGCGACACGATGGTGAGCAGCTTCAGGTCGTCGTCGCGGAACTTCTTGGTGATGTCCTGGGTGTCCAGTTGAATGGCCCCGAGCGGCTTGCCGTCGGACGTGATGAGCGGCGCGCACATGACCGACCGGATGCGGAACTCGGCGATGCTGACGGCCGTGCCCAGGGCCGCGTCCGAGCTGGCGTCCTCGCTCAGGTACGCCTGCTGCGCCTCGATGCACTTGCGGACGATGGTCTTGCTGAAGCGGTCGTCGGTCCCCGGCCGCCGCGCCCGCATCACCCGCGGGTACGGCCGCCCGGCCGCGTCGAACTGGATGATCAGGCAGCGGTCGGCCTGCTTGAACACGCCGAACAGCGTCTCGGCCAACTGCGGCAGCAGTTGGTCCAGTTCCAGCGTCTTGGCCAGGCTGGTGCTGATGTCGAGCAGAATTCGCAGCCGCTCGGCCGGTTGCAGGTCGAGCAGTTGCTGCGCCGCCGCCCGGTTGACCGTCCCCTGGATGGTGGTCATCTCGCTCGTCGATTCGGCGTCCGGCATCTCGGGCAGTTGGCTGACCAGGTCTTCCGGCAGCGGCTTGGGCGGTGCCGGGCGGTCGTCGTGGAAGCGGAACAGGAAGTCGCACACCTTGACCGTGTCTTCCGCCTTCAGCAGTTGCGGGCCGAGGCCGTCGATGTCGCGGGTCTTGATGAACGTCTTGTTCCGCCCGCGGTTCTCGATGTACACGTTCCCGTTCTTCGTCGTCAGCACGGCGTGCAGGCGGCTCACCTGCTGCTGGCCGTCGTCGATGAAGATGTCGCACTTGCCCTTCTCGCGGCCGATCAGGATTTCGCTCCTGGTACGGAACTCGAGCGGGAACGTCTGGTGCGAGGTCAGACCGCCCGGGGATTTGATCAGGATGAGCGACGGCATAGTCGGGCTACCTGAAGCGGTGGCGGGGAGGGAGAATGAAATACTAGCGGTGGATCGACCGTCCTGCAAGCGAACCGGGCGGATGCGGTGGCACAAGCCTACAATGCCCCGCCCCCGGAGGTTCGGGTTGCGCCACGCCATCGCCCTGTTCTTCGCCGCCGCCGCCGCCCGCACCTACCCGCGGGTGGCGTGGATGTTCCGCCACCGCACGTGGCTGATTCAAGAGACGCTCCTGCCCGTCCTCGGCGTGGCCGCGCTCGCCATGACCTACAAGTGGCTGCAGGCGCCGAGAGAGTACGTCGGCGTCATCATCCTCGGCGCGGCGATGACCACATTCTGGCTGAACGTGCTCTGGAGCCTGGGTGCCCACCTGTATTGGGAGCGCGACAGCGGCAACCTGGAACTGTACATCATGGCCCCGGCCCCGATGATGGGGATCCTGGCCGGCATGGCGGTGGGCGGGTTGCTCACCACCGTCGTGCGGGCGGTGGCCATCTTCGCCGCCGGCGTGCTGCTCTTCGGCGTCACCTTCGACCTGACCCACTGGCCGCTGCTGATCGTCGTGTTCACGCTCACCATGCTCGCCCTGTACGGCCTGGGCATGATGTTCGCGTCCCTCTTCCTGCTGTTCGGCCGCGAGGCGTGGCACACGGTGAATTTGCTGCAAGAGCCGGTCTACCTGCTGACGGGGATGAACTTCCCGCTGACGGCGATGGAGAAGATCGCCGGGTCCGCGGTGCCGGCGGCGGCCATGCTCATCCCGCTCACCGCCGGCATCGACGCCATGCGGCAGTTGCTCTTTCCCGGCGTGAAGGGGTTTCTGGACGTGGGCTGGGAGGTGCTGATTCTGGGCGTGCTGAGCGTGGTGTTCGTCGGGCTGGCGAAGTGGTGCCTCGACCGCCTGGAGCGCCGAGCGCGGATCGAAGGGACACTCGGGGCGAGGTGGCAGTAGTAGGTGCCGCCTGCCGGGCGGCACTCGTACAGCAGTGCCGC
>JANNQE010000126.1:0-5691 GCA_031441625.1 Planctomycetia bacterium | reverse complement strand
GGTACGACGGGGTGGATTTGCGGCGGTGGCTCACTTTGCGGTTCCTCGCCGCGAACTGTGGAAGGATTCCACAGTTCGCCCGGTTTGGAAGCCGCTCCCGTAGGGTCCGGGGTTAAGCGTAAAACGCTTCGGCAGAAGGCTTTTCGTCGAGTGGGCAGTCCCGGGGTTGAACCGGGGACCTAGCGATTTTCAGGCCGCACTCCACACCATCGAACGGAGCAGGAAGAAGGCTGGATTTCCAGGCAATTTACCACATCTAGCCTGCTTTGCAAGGGCGGTGAAGCGTTGCAAGATAACCCATGATTTCCGGGGTGCGTCGGGGGTTTCCGGGGATTTACGGGTAGGTCGAGGACGGGGGGCCGGCCGTGGGTTTGTTTTGGCGAAACCCACCGCTCACGATCAGTCGCCGTTGACGATGACATGGAGGTCGGCCACCGCCGGCGGGGGCACCAGCGCCCCGCCCCGCCGTGCCTGAAGGCGTTCGAGTTCGTGGAGAGTGCTGGTGAGTTGGGCGTGCAGGTGCTTCTCGTATTTCACGATCCGGTCCACCGCCGCGTCCGGCGGGACAAGGGCGGTCGAGGCCGACCGCTCCAGTTCGGCGTCCAACCGCCGGTGGAGCGCGGCCACCTCTGCCTCGCGCCGCCTCATCCCGCAGGCTAACAAAGCCGCCCGGCGGTCGAACCTCCGCAGCAACTCGGCCCGGAACTCGTCCGCCGCCCTCGCGGTCACGCCCGCGTACTCGTCGAGGGCGGCGAGCAATCGGTCCGGCGGCCACGCCGCGTTCGCCGGCCGGTCGGGGGGAATCCCGATCCGGTCGAGGAAGGCACGGTCGGTGTGCCAGAGCGGTTGGACGAGCCGGGAAGGACAACCGCTGGCCAGCCCACACGCATCCCCAAGCAGGGCTTGCGCCACCGTCGCCGGGAGCGGGTCGCCGCCACCAGCGAGGACGCGGCGGAGGAGGTCGGCGGCGACTCGGGCGGAGGAGAGAGCTTCCGTCTGCCCGCGGAGTTCCTGCTCGGCGTGGACGAACTGGTTGTCGTTGTTGCGGTGCCGATCCATGTACGGGGTGGGGTCGGCGTCCGGGTGGGGCAGGCCGACCTCTTGCATCGCGTAAGCGGTGTTCACCGCCTCGAACTTGGCCAGCCGAGCCAACCGCCACAACAGCAGCGCTACCCGTTCGGCCATCGTCACTTCGAGCAGCCCGGTCGGGGCGAGCGAGTCGATGATCCCCCGCCGGTGGGTCTGCCAGTCCGCTTCGATCTCCCCCGGCACGACCGGCAAGTTGGCGAACACCCCATGCCGGACGGCGTTCTGCGCCACCACCGACTTCCCTGTAGGAGAGCGGGGGCCGGTCGAGCGGAGGGCGTTCCGGCGGTTCGCCGCAATCCGGGCCGAACTGCTCATCGGGATACCTCCACGGTCATCAACTTCCCACCCACTCAGGATAGCCGAGTGCGCCGGACCTCACACGCATTCGGCTCACCCGCCGCCTTCAACCTCGATCCTGCTTGTCGTCACTCCTCACTTGATCGTCACCCCGCCGGGCAACTCTTCGGCGCACACCACCAGCTTGTAATCGACGACCAACTCGCCGAAGTGTCGGCTGCCGCACCGCAACTTCTGCGCTTCATCCGGGCGTAGTTCGCCCAGGTTGTGGGTGCTCTTCGTCTCACGCACCAAGTACAGCCGCTCGCCCTTATCCCCGAACTGGTCCACTTCTTCCATCACCACCGCCCAGTCCGGGTTGTAATTGCCGATGGGCGTCTGCACCTTGAACCAGTTCGGCAACTTGACGTAGAACTTCACGTCGTCCCGGTTCTCTAACTTCTCGGCGAACTTCCGCTCCACTTCCGAGTCGAACACCAGTTCCTCGTACACAGACTTGGTGGAACGGAGCACGCGGGGAGATTTCGTTTTGATCGGCTCAAATTTGCTTTGGGTATACCACTCCCGTTCCTCCTCCAATTCGTATTTGATGCCGCCCACCAGTTGTTCCTCCAACTTCGCCCGGATCACGTCGGCCGCAATTGTGGCGAACTCGGTCGGGTTGTCGAGCACCGCCTGCTGGTTCGTCACCCCGGCTACGATTGCCAGAACCGTCTTGCGGGTGAGCCGCACCGGGGTGGCGGCGGTATGGTCGAGCAACTCCATGACGCGCTCGACCACGTTCGGCAGTGGGAATCGGCCAGCGAGGGTGGCGACCGACCGTGCCCCGCTCACCTGCACAGCCGTGAACACGTCCGACCTCACGTCCACTCGCGCCTTCGTCACCTCGATCCGCGGCGGAGGCACTACTCGGAGGTTCAGTTCGTCAACCGCGTGGGCGACGAGCGTCGGCGTGTCCACGATCACCGCGTATCGCGTCTTCCGCCGAATCTTCTCCCACAGTTCGAGGAACTCTGTCGGAAGGTCAACTGCAGGCTTCGGGTCAATTTTCTTCTCTGGTCTGTTGCCGTTATCGGGCCGCGGCATCCTCTTCGCCTCGTCCTCCCCGAACTCCTCCGCCACTTCCTGCTGGTACGCCTTCACATAATCCTCGTAGCTCTCGTTCGCCACCACCGTCAGCACCCCCACCTTCTCGTCCCGCACCCGCTCCCCGTCGTTCGAGACCGGCAGCCGCATCCCCCGGCCGATCTCCTGCCGCTTCTTCGTCTCGCTCGTCGTCTGGTTCAGGGTGCAAATCTGGAACACGTTCGGGTTGTCCCACCCCTCCCGCAGCGCCGTGTGCGAGAACAGGAACGCGGTCGGCTCGGCGAACGACAGCAGCCGCTCCTTGTCCTTCATGATGAGGGCATACGCCTTCTTGTCGTCCTCGCTCTCACCCGTCTTCGATTCGAGGTACTCTTCCGACCCGCCCTTCCGCTTCTTGCTGGCGAAGTACGCCCCCCGCACCTGCTCCGCCTTGTGGTTGGCGAACGCCGGGTGCTGCCCCTTCAACTGCTCGAACGCCTCGTCGAACGCCTTGCGGATGATGCCGTCATCGTTCTGATAGTTCGCCACCTTGTCGATGAAAAACAGGCTCAACACCTTCACCCGCTCGCCGCCGGTGTTCGCCGCCCACTTGTCGAACTGCTTCTGCCGCCGCATGTGTTGCTCGACTGTGAACCGAACCTGCTCCCGGAAGATGGCTTCCTGCTCCGCCCCGTGGGGTTGACCCTCCCGCAGCACGAGCCCGGTGGTGAACCTCACCGTCTTCTGCTCGGCGTCGATGTGCTCCACCTCGAACGGCTCGTACTCGCTCCGCTCGGCTCGCTTCGCCAACTTGTCCCCGGCCTCGAACTGGTACGCCTTCTCCTTGATCTCCCCGCCCTTCATCCGCTGGTGAACCGCGATCTTCGCCTTCACCTTCTTCGTGGAAGTGGCGAACCCCTCCACCCGGATGTACGGTGCGTTGAAGCTGTCCGCCTCCAGCACGCTCGCCACCTCGATCTTCTTCACCAGCCCTTGCCGGTACGCTTCCGACGGGGTGAGCCGGTACAGCAGGTTGTACTTCTCCCGGTGGGTGGCGCTGTACCGCAGTGCGGCCAGAGGGTTCAGGGTGGCCAGCGCCTGCTTCCGGGCGGCGCTCTCCATGTTCTGCGGCTCGTCCAGGATCAGCACGGGCCGCACCGCCTGGAGCAGGTGCAGCCCCACCTGCCCCTGGAGCCGGTCGGTGCGGCTGCGGATGACGTTCTGCTCCTTGTTGAACGAGTCGATGGTCATCACCAGGAACCGCACCGCGTCCTCACGGGCGAAGTTCCGCAGGCGGGTCAGGTTCTTCGAGTCGTACACCTCGAACCGATACGGCTCGTTGTCGAACAAGTCGGCGAAGTGGTCTTTCGTCACCTGGAACGTCTTCAGCACGCCCTCCCGCACTGCCACACTCGGCACCACGATCACGAACTTCCGCAGCCCGAACCGCTTGTTCAGCTCCAGCGCCGTCCGCAGGTACACATACGTTTTGCCCGTGCCCGTCTCCATCTCGACCGACAGGTTGGGGAACGTCACCGCCCGCTTCGTCCCGCCCACGTCCACCGTCTCGGTGATGCTCTTCAGGTCGGCAGCCTCGGGCAGTTTGTTCGCCCGCTGGACCTTCTTGATGTTGTCGAGCAGCCGGGCCGGGTCGATATCCACCCGCTCGTCGGCCTCGTCGAACGTCGCCCCCATGATCCGCACCGCCTGCCGCTGGCTTACCCGCGGCATCCCCTGGAACACGTCCTTCACCGACGCCACCGCCCGCTGCTGGAACTCCTGATTGGCATCGAAGCGGAAATGCATGGCTGTGACTCCTTGACAGGGGCTAGTGCGGGGAACAATCGACATCATTGTGGTTGACGGCCTATCGGACCCATTGGGCTAATCCTCCACGACTTCAAAGGGGGCAGGCTTGACCGTGAACGTGTAGCTATCCCTGGAGTCCCCGTCTGATTCGGAGAAGCAAACGGTGTCGGTCAAATCTGACTTTCTTGCCGGACGCGGATTGAACTTGCGACCAGGCGTTCCCCCACCGGGGGGCGTCCAGAAGTGGAGGAGCTTGTAAGCATCCGCTGCCGAATTGAACAGCAGGACCGACGCCCCCACCGGCAACTCTTTGACAGGGGTGTTCTCGGGGTGATCAACGGCGAGTTCTAAATCTGTCTTGCCTGTGTTTCTTGGGGACTCCCCATCGTGGTACCAGATGCCACCGGCTTCGTCGGCGAGAACGTAGAACATGGCGATGCCTCCGATGGGTGGATCGTACTCCTCTTCGCTAACTCACGTTTCGGCTCAAATCACCTTCAGCCGGCATTGCAGGGCGAGGTTGCTCGCCAGGGTGTCGTCGAGGGCCAGGTCCCGCACCACGAACAGGTTGTCTTTCGTCAGCCCGAGCTGGCGGGTGATGTCGGCCGGCAGTTTGTCGTCCAGGCAGGCGAGGAAGTGCTGCCCCTTCTCCGGGTCACTCACCCGGTACACCGTTGCCGTGGTGTTGCCCACCGGCTCGATGACGCTGTTCAGTCCGAAACCTTCCTTGACGGCCACCTCCCACAGGAGGCCGGTCGGCGTCCACCCCTTCCGCAGCGGGTCGTCGGCGATCAGCCGCAACTGCTCCTTGTACGCCGCCGGCGTCCGCTCCGCCGTGCCGGACCACTGGGCGAAGTGCGACTCCGCCAGCTTGAACACCTTGAACCCCAAATCCTCCGGCTCGGTGCGTGTCATGTTTCCGGTGTCGCCCTTCAGCTTGGTGAGGACGCGACGGACTCGCTCCTTGCCGATCTCGGCGATGGTCGGGTACGTCTTGTTGTCCGTCGGTTCAGGGAGTTGAACTAGGATGAACCGCCGGTTCCCGCCGTCTTCGCGGTTCGGTGCGAGGACCGCTTGCGCCGTCGTGCTGGAGCCGGAGAAGAAGTCGAGAACGATGTCGCCTTCGTCAGCGGTGGTAGCTTGCAGTAGGGCCACCCGTGGAACTGTGACTGGCTTCGGGAACGCGAACACCTTCTCACCAAAGATGCCGTCAATCTCCCTTGTTCCGTCGGTTGTGTAGCCGAGTTGCTGCATTGAAGAGAAGCCGGTGACATCGCTTTGCAAGTCTCTTACTGGGTCCAGTCCGGCGAACGCTCCCAGCCGGCGTGGTGAATACGATGGGGTATGAGCAGGCCTCTTGGATCAGGTAGGGAGTTGGAGCGTCGTCGCAAGCAGGCGGTGCAAGCGGTGGCCGCTGGCCAATCCCGCGCG
>JANNQE010000125.1:0-1760 GCA_031441625.1 Planctomycetia bacterium | reverse complement strand
GGGACTGGGGCCACCGCAATTCGTGCTTGTGTCCCCCCCCACACTGGCTGTATGCCCGTTCCCACCCGGATCTGATTCACCTTGCCGCCCACCCCCCGGACTGCCACCATCACAACAGGGATCACCACCGGGGGCACTATGACCGACCGACCGAACCTGACCCGCCCGCGGCTGGTGGCCGTGTGGCCGGGCATGGGGCACGTGGGGGTGAACGCCGGCATCTACCTGCTGTCCAAGCTGGAGATGACCCTGTTCACCGAGTTCGACTCGACCGCCCTGTTCGACCTGGACGCGGTCGAGGTGAAGGACGGCCTCATCCACGCCGCCCGCCGCCCCCGCAACCGCCTGTACTCCTGGACCGACCCGGCCGGCAAGAACGATCTGCTGCTGTTCCTCGGCGAGGCCCAACCGCCCGCCGGCAAGCAGGCGTTCTGCCGCGAGCTGATCGGGTACGCCCGCGGGCTGGGCGTGGACCGCGTGTACACGTTCGCGGCGATGGCCACCCCCATGCACCCGGAGCACCCGTCGCGGGTGTTCGTGGCGGCCACCGACGAGGCGCTGCTCGACGAGTTGAAACCGCTGCCGGTGAAAGTGCTCGAAGAGGGGCAGATCGGCGGGCTGAACGGGGTGCTGCTGGGCGTGGCGGCGGAAGAGGGCGTGGCCGGCGCGTGCTTCCTCGGCGAGATGCCGCACATCTTCGCCCAACTGCCGTTCCCGAAGGGGTCGCTGGCCGTGCTGGAGGTGTTCGCCGCGCTCACCGGCGTGCGGATGGACTTCACCGAACTGGCCCGCCAAGCGGAGTCGGTGGAGGAGCAATTAGGCGAGTTACTGGAGCGGGTGCAGGAGCAGGTGAAGGACCAACTGCGGGACCGCGACGACCCGGCCGACGACGACGCCCCGGACGATTCGGCCCCCGACGACCCGCCGACCGACCCGGCCGACGACGACACCGAGGGGCGGGTGGAGGAGCTGTTCGCCCTGGCCGCGGCCGACCGCTCGAAAGCCTTCGAGTTGAAGAGAGAACTCGACCGCCTGGGGGTGTTCGCCAAGTACGAGAACCGCTTCCTTGACCTGTTCCGCAAGCCGGGCTGAGGGCCGGCCCGAGCCGCCGGAGTGTCAACTGGTGTCGGAAAATCCGCGGCGGTTGTGCCGCCTTCCCCGGTTTTCCCGTTGCGGGTCGTGACCAGTCCGTAAACAATCGCTATCTACGGTTCAGGCGGAGCGTGATCGCCCATCACCGTTCACCTCAAACGGAGTTGCCCATGACCATTCGAAGCCTCGGACTCTCGGCCCTGCTGGTGGCGTCCGGTGCGGCCAATGCCAGCATCGCCACCCTCAGCCCGCCGCCCGCCCCGGTGGCCCCGCCCGCCCCGGACCCGGTCGTCGTGCTGCCGACCCCCGACCCGGCCCCGGTGCCGGTCGTCGCCCCGCCGGTGCTCGTCGTCGATCCCCCGCCGGTCGTGATCGACCCGCCCGTCAACCCGATCACCCCGCCGAACGACCCGGTGGCCCTGTCCATCGATCCCGCCCCGCCGATCGATCCGCCGGCCGTGGTGGCCCCCCCCGCCGTGCCCGGCCCGCTCGGCATCGTCGGCCTGGCCGTCGCCGCCGGCGTGTTCGGCGTCCGCCGGCTGGTCCGCCGCAAACCGGCCGCCGACCAGCCCGCCGCCGAGTGAATCGAGACGAAGGCGAGCCGACCGGCGTGAGCCGCCGGTTGCAGCCCCGAAGGGGCGACGGGGAATAGCCAGGGGTGAAGCGAG
>JANNQE010000124.1:0-9052 GCA_031441625.1 Planctomycetia bacterium | reverse complement strand
ACTGTGGTTCAGCGTCCTGTCGCGGCGGTTCCTCAAACGCGGCGACTTCGCCTCGGCGGCCGACTTCGAGCGGCGGTTGACGGCGTCCCTGGAGGCGTACAACGCCCGCGAGAAGCACCCGTACCGGTGGACGTACACGGGCGAGCCGCTGGTGCGGGCGACGCCGTTCAGCCAGACGCGACGACAGCACCAGCGCGGTCGGGCCGGTTTCGGCACCCGCTCGCTCTGGGAACGGAAACTCGACCCGCCTCGGCCCTACCGCCGCAAAATCACGACAGTGGCGGCGAACTTATGAAACGGTCATCTAGTAGAAAAGCTCTTTCACCGGGGTTCCCGTCGGGAGCATTTTCATGGGACGGCCCTGTGCCACGAATTCCGCATGGGGGTCGAGTCCCAACGCCTGATAGACCGTGGCCACGAAGTCTGCGACGGACACGGGGCGTTCTTTCGGCACGGCTCCGAGACGGTCGCTGGCACCGATCACCTGGCCCGTCTTCACCCCGCCCCCGCCCAGCGTGAGACTGAAGCAGTTCGACCAGTGGTCGCGTCCGGGTCCCTGTTTGTCCTTGTTCAGCTTCGGGGTTCGGCCGAACTCGCCGGCCGTAATGACCAGGGTGGTGTCGAGCAACCCGCGGTCGGAGAGGTCGTTCAACAGGGCGGAATAGCACTGGTCGTAAATCGGCAACTGCTTGTCGAGGTGCCCGAAAATCCCCCAGTGGTGGTCCCAGGCGTAGATCCCGGTGTCCACGTACCCCTGGATCGTCACGAACCGCACACCGGCCTCGATCAGCCGGCGGGCCAGGAGCATCCCCTGCCCGACCCGGTTGCGGCCGTAAGTGTCCCGGACCTTGGCCGGTTCTCGCGACAGATCGAACGCCTCTTTCGCCTTCGGTGAGGTCGCCAGTTGAAAGGCGTGTTCGGCGAACGTGTCCCGCGTGCGGGCGGACTCGGGCGAACTTTCTCGCTCGGCCTGGAAGCGATCCAGTGAGCGGAGCAGCGACTTGCGGCCGTCGAGGCGACTCACATCGACATCCGGAGCCGGCTCGAATTCCCGCACCGCGAAGGTCGGCGAATTCGGATCCTGAATGAGCACATACGGGTCGTACTGGCGACCGAGGAACCCGCCGTGCCCGGGGGCACTGTGGGCGGGGTGTTTCATGTTCCCCATGTGAACGAACGGCAGGAATCGGGAGTCCAGCTTCTGCTGCATGCTGAGAACCGCACCGATGCCGGGGGCCTGGAGGTTTTTGTCGACCGGGCTGCCGCACATCAGGTGCACGTCGCCTTCTCCGTGATCGACGGGTTTGGCGGTGTACATCGAGCGGATCAGGGAGAACTTGTCGGCGCAGCCGCGGAGCTTCGGCAACTGGTCGCTCAATTGCAAGCCGGTCAGGTTGGTCGCCGCGGGGGAGTACTTCCCGCGGACGTCGTCCGGCGCGTCCGGCTTCATGTCGTACATGTCGATGTGACTGGCACCGCCTTGCAGGAACAGGAAGATGACGTTGATCTGCTTCTTGCCGCGACTCCTCGACTCGTTCGCCAACACTCGTGGCAACGACAGCCCCAGCGGAGACAGCACTCCGAGGGAGAGGCCCCCGAGTGTGAAAAAGTCCCGACGGCTGACGGGACGCGAGGCCATGTTCATCGAAGTCCGCCGCTGAAGGTGTGTGCTTTTCGACAAGCCAGTTATCGACTTGCCCGCTGGTGGCTACTTCTGCTTCTTCTGCAAATCGACCATCGCGGTCGCCAGCGCGTCACCCAGGCGGACGAAGAACTTGCCGCTGCCCATGTAGTGGTAGGGGCGGTCGCTGCCGATCTGCGAGAACTCGACCGGCTTCTTGCTCCACGTCCCGTCCTTCCACATCGCCAGCGCGTCGAGCGCGTAGAACGGGTAACTCTCGACGCTGGCGACGGTGTCCTTGAACTCGGGTGCCGCGGCCGCGGCCCGCTGACCGAGGGACACCGGGCTCTTGTCCACCTCCTCTTTGGTCGCACTGGTTCCGAGAACGCCGATGACGAACGGCATGTTCGGCACCTGGTATTCTTTCCGCACGTCCTTCACGAAGGCGATCATGTTCGTCTTGTAGTTGCCGTGAAACGCTGCATCGAACTGGTCGTTGAAGCCCTGGAACCACACGAACCCGGCGATCTCGTAACCGGCGGCGGCGTCGTAATCGGGGTGGTGCTTCTTGAGATCCTTGAGCACGTCTCGCACGGCCTCGTTCATCAGCCGGTAGTTCAGGCCGGCGTCGTCCTTGATCTTCTGCGCGTCCTTGCCGTCGGCCTGCGCCTTGCTCAACTCGTACGGGCCGGCGGACGGGGGTCGGAAGTCGTAGTGGAGGGATTTGCCGCCCCAGGATGTCTTGACCAGCAGAATCGGCGCGTCGGTCTTCTGCTCGAGGGAGAGGCCGAAGCCGAGTTCCGGGCCGATTTTCTCGGGGCTGGCACCGTACCCCATGGTGAGCGGCCCCGACCGTTTGTGCCCGTCGGCGATGGACGTGATGTACACCCGTTTGGAGACGACGAACGCGTCCTTAATCTTCTTGGCCTTGGCATCGACCTTCGCCTGGAGTTCCTTCAACTCCGCTTGCGCCGCCGCGATCTTGTCGTCGCCGGTGATTTTCTTGCCGCGCAAGTCGCCGTCGAGTGCGTCGCGTTTGACACGGACCTCGATCATGTCCTTCGTATCTTCAGGGGCAATCGCACCGTCCTTGAAGATCAACTTCGCGAGCTGTTGGACGCCGGGTTCCTCGGCCGTCAGCAGGGCCGGAATGGTTGGATACTGGGCGTGGCCGACCATGTTCGACTGGCCGACCATGATGTAGACCTGGAGCTTCTTTTTGGCCGGCTCGGCCGCTCGACACGGTTCCGCACCGAGCGGCAACAGCAGCGCGACACACGTTGAAACCAGAAGCGTTCTCGACATGATGACGGACTCCCCTGCCGACGACCGCCGGCTGACAGCAAGCGGAGTGACCGAATCGGCCTCGGTACAGTCTCGGTGAGTTCAAGTCCTCCGTCAACTACCATCTCTCTAACCTGACGACCCCGGGAAAAGTGTCCGTTGTCGGAGTCGCCCGACTGCACTCGATCACCTGAAATACCATGCCGGCAAGCGGATCGAAAGCTCCCACACGTTGCAGACGAATCACCTCCGGGCATTCTGGCCATGCCCTGTGTGGTGATTCGGCCTTGTGTGCGGGAGGTGTGGTCGTGGTCTTCGGGGACATTCGCATCGACGCCGAAGGGCAGGTCCGGCACGATGACCGCGAGCAGCGGTTTGCGGACCCGCTTGCCGCGGCGGACGGGGGCGTTCTCGGTGCAGGTCGCCCCAATCATCTGGTAGCCATGCTGTACAGGTCGAACCGGCCGTCGCGCTCGCCGACGAACGCCAGTGTGCTGCCGTCGGGGTGCCACGTCGGGTAGTCGGCCCGTTCGAACCCGTCGGTCAATCGGACCAACCCGGTGCCGTCGAGATTGACGGCGTGGATGTCGTACCGGCCGTCCGCGTTCCAGGTGAACGCGATCCGTTTCCCGTCCGGCGACCAGCACGGCCGGGCCTGCATGCCGGTCAGTTTCACCACCCGCTTCACGTCGGTGCCGTCGGCGGACATGACGTACAGGTCGAACTCGCCGTCGCGGCTGGAGCAGAAGGCGATGCGGGAGCCGTCCGGGGAGTACGCCGGCCAGTTGTTGATCCCGCCGGTGGTGAGCGTCTTGCGGTCCTTGCCGTCCTTCCCAACACTTGCGATCTCCTGCCCGGCGGCGGCGGGGATGGCGAAGCCGACGCGATCCCCGTTCGGGTGGAAGCTGGGTCGGCGGACGGCGGCGAACCCGCCGCCGGGGTCGAACACGGAATCCTTTCCGGTCGCCGCGTCGCGGATGACCAGCTTCATGTTCAGGTTGCCGCGGCTCTGGACGAAGGCGTAGTGCGACCCGTCGGCGGTGAACGTCGCCTCGAACTCGTTCGTGGTCGCGTCCGGGTGCAGGGGCG
The DNA here is from genome assembly GCA_031441625.1 of Planctomycetia bacterium. GTDB lineage: Bacteria > Planctomycetota > Planctomycetia > Gemmatales > Gemmataceae > JALHQU01. The sequence continues at coordinate 5,058 of JANNQE010000124.1, read as the reverse complement.
ACAGCTTCTTCTCCCCCGCCTTCAGCAGCATCAGTCGCATCTGGACCGGCGATTCGAGTAGCGTGTAGACGAGGTCGCCGCCCGTCAGGTAGACCGGGTCTTGTCTGAGGGTGCCGTCCGTCGTCAGGCGGGTCGGTTTAGAAAAGCTCATGGATGACCCTCGTGCCGGGGAGCACCCGCAGTTCCGCTCGGGCCTGGCTGTCCACCCCGGCCAGTTGCAGGATGGTCGCGCCGACCATGCCCGGCGTGATCGCCTCGGTCAGCGGGGCGCTGCCGGTGGCGTCGCTGTCGCCGATCACCGCCCCGCCGCGGACCCCGCACCCGGCCCACATCGAGAAGTAGCATTGCGGCCAGTGGTCGCGGCTCGCCTGCCCGTTGATCCTCGGGGTCCGCCCGAACTCGCCCATCGCCACCACCAGGGTGCGGTCGAGCATCCCCCGCTGTTTCAGGTCGTCGAGCAGGGCGGCGTACACCCGGTCGAAGATGGGGCCGTGCCGGTCGGGGAGCAGGTCGAAGTTCAGCACGTGCGTGTCCCAGCCGAAGTCGCAGTTGGGCGTCATCGCCTCCACGTACTGGCTCCAGTTCACCTGCACGTAGGGCACGCCGGCCTGCACCAGTCGGCGGGCGAGCAGGCACGACTGCCCGAACGAGGTCTGGCCGTACGCTTCCCGCGCGGCCGGCTTCTCCCGCGACAGGTCGAGCGCGGCCCGCGCCTCCGGGGTGGTGAGCAGGGAGTAGGCCCGCTTCTGGGTGGCGTCCCACCGGTCGAACGCCGGCCGGTCGGCGTCACGGTTCAGGCGGTCGAGGTCGCCGAGCAACTTGCGGCGGTCGTCGAGCGCGGCGGGCGAGAGGCCGTCGAGCAACTTCAGGGCGGGGATGTCGGTCTCGCCGGTGTCCGAGCAACCGACGAGCAGCGGGTCGTAGTTCCGCCCCCAGTTGCCGCCGCCGAAACCCCGCATCGGGCCGACCACGTCCCGCGGGTTGCCCCGGCCGATGGCCATGAACGACGGCAGGTCCTTCTCTCCCCGGTGCCGGGCGATGACGGAGCCGAAGTTCGGCACCTCGGCGGTCTTCCCCTCGAGCATCCCGGTCAGGCCGATCGACCCGGCCTTCAGGTGGTCGCCGTCCGCGTTCACCATCGAGCGGATGAGGGCGAACTGGTCCGACCGGGCGGCCGTCTTCGGGAACAGCTCGGTGAACCGGACGCCCGGCGTCTTGGTCTGAATGGTTCCGAACGGCCCGCGGATCTCGGCCGCCGCCTTCGGCTTCGGGTCGAACGTGTCCAGGTGGCTCGGCGCGCCCCACAGCCAGAGGAGGATGACCGACGCCGGTTTCGCGGACGACGGCTCGGCCGCACCCGCCCGCAGGCCGAGGGCGGCCGGGGCGAGCGCGCCGGCGGCGAGGAACGCCCGCCGTGACACCCCGCCGTGCAGGGCGGCGCGAAAACTGCCGACTTCGAGCATCGTTCACCTCGGGTCCGGTGTGTGCGGCTCGGACTCACCGCCCGTCCTTGTACTGCTTGGCCCGCTCGGCGAGTGCCTTGTCCTTGCACAGGGGAATCACCCGATCAAGCGCCTTCCCGAACTCCTCCTTGTTCGGCTCGCGGAGCGTCTTGGAGTGGGCCAGTTCGACCACCCCCTTGCACGCCGACTGCGCGAGCGTCTTGTCGTCGAGATACGGCACCACATACCGGAGCGTGTCGATGTGGCGGACGAAGCCGACCCCTTCGAGCAGCGCCCGGCGTTGCTCATCGCGGGTGGCCAGGGCCATCGTCTTCTTGAGGGTTTCGAGCGCTGCGAGCCGCTCCTCCGGGGTGCGGTCGATCAGCACCGCGTTGATGCGGATCAGGGTCTGAACCGCCTGCACCTTCTCGGCATCGGCCCCCTTCTCGGCCAACGCGAGCAGGTCGTCGTTGGCGGACGCATCAGGCCAGTTGCACAGGCCGACGATTCCGGCGGCCCGGAGCGCGGCGTCCTTCCCCGCTACCGCCTCACGGACCAGTTTCAGTGCGTCCGCGCCGCCGAGCCGACCGAGCAGCGGGAACAGCTCGGGTGCGAGCTTCGTGTCTTTTTTGATCGCGGCCACCACCGGCTCGGCCCGCTTCTCCGGTGCCGACTGTGCGCTGACGGCGACCACGGCGAGTTCGGCCTGTTCCCGCTCGCCGCCCTTCGGGGTGGTGAGCAACGACGCAATCATGTCGGGAACGGCCGCCGGTGTCGCCAGGGCCTTCAGCCCAGCGAAGGCGGACCGGCGGACCGATTCGTCCGCCGCGCTTGCGGCGGTCAGCAACTGCGGCACGGCGGCGGTCGCCTTGCGGCGTTCCAGGACGCCGATCAGGGCGACGGTCCGGGCGGGCGTCTTTTCGGTTTTCAGCACCGCGATCAGCTTCTCGTTCACCCCGTCGGCGGGCAGCGAGGCGAGGCTCTCGGCGGCGTTGCCCGCGGTCGCGTCCTTCGCGGACATGGCGTCGAGCAGGAACTCGACGGCGGTGGCATCGCCCAGCCGACCGAGGGCGAGGATGCCGGCCCGCTTCACGTCGGCGTCGGCACTCTTCGCGGCGGACAGGGCCACCCCCGCCTGCGTGCGATCCCCCTTCGCGGCGATGGCGGTGACGACCGCCACCTGGTTCGCCGCGGTCAACTTGTCGAGACGGCCGGCGAGCGTCTTCAGCGCGGCGGCGGACAAGAACTCGATCTGTCCGACGGCCACCGCCTTCGCACCCGCGTCTTCGCCGTTGAGGATTTTCAGGACCGTTTCGCCAGCCTTGTCGCCGTCGGTCTGAATGATGCCGCGAAGGGCGGCGAGGCGGATGGGCTTCGCCTCGTCCGGCGAGTTCAACCCGGCATAGATTTTCGCTCCCGCCGCGGTGTCGCTCTCTCGGAGTCGGTCGGCGTGGGCGAGGAGGGCGTCGGCCACCGCTTTTCGAACCGCCCCTTTCGATTTGGATTTCGCGGAGTCGAGAGCGGCGAGGGCTACGGCTCCGGGAGTGCGGCCGAGCGCCCGCGCCGCCGCCACTGCCGTCGGCTCGTCGGTCGAACCCAGTTCCTTCTCAACCGCCGTCACCGCCGTCGCGTCGGCCCGGTGGCCCAGGGCGTTCAGCAATCCGATCTTGGGCTGGCCAGAAGCGGCTTTCAGTGCGGCCGTGAGCGGGGCGGTGGCCTTCGGGCTGGGGTTGTTCGCCAGCGCCCGGACGACCGCCTCGCGGACCACGTCGTCTTTGTCGTCGATTACCAGCGTGAGGGCGGCGACCGACTCCTCGCGGCCGATGCGTTCCAACTGCGTGAGCAGCCACAACCGGGCGGGGGCAGCCGTCTTCGCATCGAGCTTGCCGGCCATCAGGGTGCAGGCTTCTCCGCGGAGTTTCTCATTGCCGGGTGCGCCGGCGGCGTTGCAGAGGTCCTGCCACCGCTGCTGCGCACCCTTGTCGGCTTTCGCCATGCCGGGGAGCAGTTCGTCGAAGGTGGCAGCGAGCGTCTTGCCCTTCAGGTCGAGGGCCGGCGGTTGTGCGACGGCGACCGTCACGCCGAGTAAGGCGCAGAGGGTCACGAAGACGAAGCGGTTCATGGCGAGAGGTGGGTGTGTGGGAGGGTGGTGGGGAGAGAGTTCGCGGGGGGTCAGGAGAGCGACCACGGCTCGCGCTTGGGCCGGTCGAGCCAGCGGGCGGCTTCGGCGTCGCCGACGATCTCCTCCTTCACCGGGTCCCACTTGAGTGGCCTCTTCAGCCAGTAGGCGATGTTCCCAAGGTGGCACACGGTGCAGGCGCGGAGGGCCGCCTCGATGTTGCGGAACGGCTTCTCCCGCGTCCGCACGCAGTGCAGGAAGTCGCCGAAGATGCCGCCCTTGCCGCGGTAGGTGGGCATGTCGGACGCGCGGGGCAGCTTGGCCGGCTTCGGCTTGCCGCGGTCCAGTTCGCCCTCGGTGCCGACGTACCGGATGTCCTGCGTGCCGCCGTGGTACATCTTCATGCCGTCGGCGAACACGAACGTGAGCTGCTTCACATCCTTGCCGTCCGGCGGGAGGATGTCGGTCGGGCCGGTCAGGTGGTGGCCGGTGGCGAACATCGCCGCCCCGAAGCGGTGGGCACCCCAGTCGGTCATGCCGCCGCCGGAATACTCGCGGAACGGGCGGAACCCGCCCTTGATGAGCGACGAGTGGAACGGCCGCTTCGGGGCCGGCCCGAGCCACATCTCCCACTCGGCGGCGGTCATCCCGGTCGGCAGCTTCTCCTCGCCCAGGGTGCAATCCTCGGACGGCCCGCCGCAGTCCACGTACACCTCTTTGACGGTGCCGAGCGAGCCGCCCCAGATGGTTCGCGGCCAGTCGCCGTAGTCGCCCAGCACCCGCTGGCTGCCGCCGGAAAACACTCGACTGTACCGGGCGACCGCGTCGGCCATCGCCCGCCCCTCGCGGACGGTCAGGCACTCCGGCTTCTCGCAGTACACGTCCTTCCCCGCCTTGCACGCCTCGATGGTGATGATCGCGTGCCAGTGGTCAGGGGTGCCGATCAGCACGGCGTCGATGTCGTCGCGGGCGAGCACGTCGCGGAAGTCGGAGTACGCCTTGCAGTCGGTGTTCTTGTACCGGTCGTTCACCTGCTTCTTCGCCTGCTCGCGGTGTTCCGGCACCACGTCGCACACCGCCACCATCTGCACGTCGGGGAAGCCCATGAACCCGCCCATGTCGCCGCGGCCCTGCCCGCCGCAGCCGATGGTGGCCATGGTGATGCGGTCGTTCGCCGGTGGCTTCTGAGCGGTGGCGACGGCGGGGGCGGCGAGCGCGGCGGCTGTCGCCGACTTCAGGAAGTGGCGTCGGGTGGGGGTTGAGCGTGCCATGGCGGGACCTGGAGAGGTGCAGGCGGGGGAATGGAGACCGTACCATCTCCGCCTTGACCTGTCGAGTGGCAGACGCGCGGATTGATCGCTTCCGGGGGCTTCGGCGGGCGGTCGCCGGTATGCTGGGCGACCGTGCCGGACGTCCCGCTCACTCCTTCCATACGAACAACTCGCTCACGCCGCTGCGGGCCTTGCCGGCGTGGGTGAACACCACCCGCACCTTGCT
>JANNQE010000123.1:0-3504 GCA_031441625.1 Planctomycetia bacterium | reverse complement strand
GGGTTTTGTTTTTTTTGGGGGTGGGTGCCGGCCGGTCGGCCCCCCGCTCCATCCGGTGTTTTGGTCGGCCGCGCGGCCCTGCGGCGCCCGCGGCAGTGACCGAAGTCGCACTTCCCCCGCTTCCCGCCGCCCTGTTACCATGTCGGCCGTCTCAGCACACGGAGGTGCCTCGTGGTCCGTTCCCTCGTCTCGCTGTTGCCCGGCTCGCTTCACACCTCCATCCGCGCGTGGCACCACCGCCGGCAGATGGCCCGCGGGCGGTTCCGTTCGCCCGAACCCGAATGGGACCGCCTGATCGAGTGGCTGCGGCCCGGAGACACCGCCCTCGATGTGGGCGCGAACGTCGGCCACTACGCCTGCCGCATGAGCCAACTCGTCGGACCCGCCGGGCGGGTGATCGCGTTCGAGCCGGTGCCGGCCACGTTCGCCGCCCTGACCGCCAACAGCAAGGCGTACCCGTTCCCGAACGTCACGCTGCTGAACGCCGCGGTCGGCGAAGCGGTGGGCACAGTGGGCATGAGCGTGCCGGGCGGGGCGGACGGCAGCTACCTGGCCCGCGTCGATCCGACCGCGGAGTTGAAGTGTCTGGTGCTGTCGGTGGATGCGCTCGACCTGCCCGGCCCCGTGCGTCTGGTGAAGATCGACGCCGAGGGGTACGAGCCGAAGGTGCTCGCCGGCATGACCAATCTGCTGGCCCGCGACAAGCCGGTGGTGATCCTTGAACGCAACGCCGAGGCCGAGCGGATGCTCGAAGGCATGGGGTATAAGATCACCCGCTCGCCGGGCAAAACGCCGAACGTGGTGGCGGTCTGCTAGGGTGGTCCGCTCTCGCCGAGAGCGGCAAAGGCACCGGCTCTCGGCGAGAGCCGGCCACCCTACAATGTCGGTATGCCCACCGTCCGCCTGCTCCCGTTCGCCGCCGCGTCCGGGGCCGACAACATGGCCCGCGACGAGGCACTGCTGCACTCCGCGTCCGACCGCGGGGTCGCGTCCATTCGCTTCTACACCTGGACCGAACCGACCCTCTCCCTTGGGTACTTCCAGCCTTCCTCCGACCGTCGCACTGACACCGCGTTGTCACAAATGGCGTGGGTGCGGCGGGCGACCGGCGGGGCCGCCATCGTGCATGACCCGGCCCACGAGATCACTTACTCGCTCGCCCTGCCGCCGGGCGCAGACTGGCAACCGCCGGGCGAAGCGTGGATTTGTCGGATGCACTACGTCATTCAAGATGTGTTGAAGGCGATGGGCGTCCCCGCCCGTGCGGTGGTGTGTGGCGAAGAAAAGAAGCTCGGCCCGGTGCTCTGCTTCCGCCACCAGACGCCGGGCGACTTGACCGTGAACGGTCACAAGGTCGCCGGCAGCGCGCAGCGCAAGTGGAAGGGGGCGCTGCTGCAACACGGCAGCATCCTGTTCAGCCGCTCGCCGCTCGCGGAATCGCTCCCCGGCATCGCCGAACTGAGTGGCGTGATGGTCACGAAAGCGATCCGCGAAACGATCCTCGCCAAGTTGACCCGCGACACCGGCTGGACGCTCGAACCCGGCGACTGGACCGCCGACGAGCTGGCGGACGCGACGCGGATCGCGGCGGAGAAGTTCGCCACGGCGGAGTGGAATGAAAAGCGATGAAAGCAGGAGTTCACCACGAATCACACGAATACCACGAATCAAGGCAGAAGGCAGTGAATGATTCCCGATGACTGGTCCTCCGATTGTTTTCATTCGTGGTATTCGTGTGATTCGTGGTGAACCCTCTTCTCTTACCCCTTCCAACACCCATGCTCCCTCTCGCGCTCCTCGCCGCGTCCCTCGCCGCCGATCCGGTCGTGTCCGCCGATCTGGTGCTGACGAACGCCAAGATCTGGACGGTCGATTCCGCCAAGCCGGAGGCCGAAGCCCTCGCCGTGTGGAACGGGCAGATCCTCGCCGTCGGCACCGACGCCGACATCAAGAAGCTCGTCGGCCCGAAAACCAGGGTGATCGACGCCGGCGGCAAACGGGCGCTGCCCGGCTTCCACGACAGCCACCTGCACCTGCTCGGCGGCGGGCAGCAACTCGCCCGTGTGGAGCTGAAAGACTGTGCCGATGAAACGGAGTTCGGCAAACGGTTGAAGGCGTTCGACGACAAGACGCCGAGCGACCGCTGGATGCTCGGCGGCAACTGGGACCACGACCGCGCGTTCGGCGGTAAACTGCCGACGGCCGAGACGCTCGACAAGTACGTCAAGAACCGCCCGGTGTTCCTGCGGCGGTACGACGGGCACATGGGGCTGGCGAACAGCACAGCGCTGAAGATGGCCGGCATCACGGCGGCCACCAAAGACCCGGACGGCGGGGTGATCGGCCGGCTGGCCGACGGCAAGACGCCGAGCGGCATCCTGAAAGACAACGCGATGGACTTGCTCGACAAGCTCATTCCCGAGCCGGGCGAAGACGAGATCGCCGAGGGGGTGAAGGCGGCGTGTGCGGCGCTGGCCGCGAACGGCGTGACCAGCGTGCAGGACATGGACGGCAGTTCGCCCGCCACCCGTCGCGTGTTGTTCAAAGTGCTGCAACGGCTGGCGGCCAAGGGCGAGTTGACAGTCCGGGTCGATCTGCGGTGGCCCATCGCGCTGCACAAGGAGTTGACCACGTTCGGCGTGGAGGCGAACTATGGCGGGTGGGTGCGGGTGGGCGGGGTGAAGGGGTACATGGACGGCTCGCTCGGCAGCAGCACGGCGAAGATGTACGACCCGTATGTGAGCGACGCCAAGACCACCGGCGTGTTCGTGACGCCGCCCGACGACATGCTAGCACTGGTGAAGTCGGCCGACCGCGGGCGGCTGAGCGTCTGCATTCACGCCATCGGCGATGAAGCGAACGGCAGGCTGCTCGACATCTTCGCCGCGACCGCGAAGGCGAACGGCGACCGCGACCACCGCTTCCGCATCGAACACGCCCAGCACCTGCGGCCGGAGGACTACAAGCGGTTCAAGGAGCTCGGCGTGGTGGCGAGCATGCAGCCGTTCCACGTGGTCGATGACGCCCGTTGGGCCGAGGGACGGATCGGCAAGGCGCGGTGCGAAAGCTCGTACGCCTTCCGCTCGCTGCTCGACGCCGGGGCGGTCCTGGCGTTCGGGTCCGATTGGCCGGTGGTGCCGCTCGACGTGCCGGCCGGGATCGACGCCGCCGTCAACCGCCGTACGCTCGACGGCAAGCACCCGGACGGCTGGTTCCCGGCGCAGAAGATCACGGCGGAAGAGGCGGTGGCCGCGTACACCACCGGCAGCGCGTTCGCCGCGTTTCAGGAGAAGGAGCGGGGCAGTTTGACGCCCGGCAAGGTGGCCGACTTCGTGCTGCTTTCTCGCGACATTCTGGCGAAGGGCGAGCGCGACAAGATCGCCGACACGAAGGTGACGCTGAACGTGGTGGGCGGGAAAGTGGTGTACGGGAAGTGACCACAACAAAGAGCGGCCGGGTTTATCCCGGCCGTCCGATAGCTACGGGACGGCCGGGATAAACCCG